>NZ_JBFBJY010000035.1:0-81072 GCF_040702125.1 Kitasatospora sp. NPDC085895
CAGCGGACCCTCCGGGCGTTTCGCTCTTCCGTGTTTCCAGCTTATCAGATCCGAGCCTGTGCTCTTCACCGACGCGCTTTCTTCACTGCCTTGTCGGAACCGGCCTGACGGCCCGTCCGACGTTTCAAACCTTAGCCGATCCCCGCTCCGAAAAGCGAATCCGGCGCCGGCCCGAAGTGCAATTCCTATAAACGCGCACGCTGAATTCGCACGGGGACGCGACAAGACGCGACCCAGCCCGAGCCGGGAAGTGGTGTTTCAAGGGATTGGCCGCCTCGGGACCGTCCGTGCGGATCGCTCGTCCGGTGCTCCCTGTCAGGCAACTCGGAGAACATTACACGTCGGATCCGTCGGGTTCAAGTGGCAGCTGGAAGGCCAGCACGGCCACGTCGTCGTCGTGCTCCGCGGTGACGCCCATCGCCCGCAGCAGGCGGGCGCAGACGACCTCCGGGCCGCCCGCGGCGCCGGCGAGGGTCCGGGCGAGCAGGTCGAGCCCGTGGTCGATGTCCTCGTCGCGGCGTTCGACCAGGCCGTCGGTGTAGAGGACGCCGGTGGTGCCGGGCAGCAGCTTGAGGGTGTGCGAGACGTGGCTGCCGCTGCCGGTGCCGAGCGGGGGGCCGTTCTGCTCCTCGCCCTGCAGGACGCTGCCGTCGGGGCAGCGCAGCAGCAGCGGCAGGTGGCCGGCGGAGGCGTACTCCAGGGTGCCGGGGGCCGGGTCCCAGACCGCGTAGGTGCAGGTGGCGATCTGGTTGGCGTCGATCTCCATGGCGAGGCCGTCGAGCAGGCCCATCACCTCGTGCGGCGGGAGGTCGAGCCGGGCGTAGGCGCGGACGGCGGTGCGGAGCTGGCCCATGACGGCGGCGGCCCGCAGGCCGCGGCCCATCACGTCGCCGATGACCAGGGCGGTGCGACCGGCGCCGAGGCGGATGACGTCGTACCAGTCGCCGCCGACCGCGGCGTCGGCGCCGCCGGGCTGGTAGGTCGCGGCGACCCGGAGGTCGGCGGGCTGTTCGAGCTTCTGCGGGAGGAGGCTGCGCTGCAGGGTGACGGCGGCCTCGCGCTGGCGCCGCTCGGCCTCGCGGACCCGGGTGGCGGCCTGGACCTGGTCGGTGACCTCGGCGGCGTAGATGAGCAGTCCGGCGGGCGGGCGCGGACCGGGCCGGGGGTCGAGCGTGCCGAGCGGCGGGTCGGCGGGGGCGAGCGGGACGCAGGAGACGTTGTAGTAGCGGCTGCCGGCCGGGCCGAGGATGCAGCGGGCCTTGACGCTGCGGGGTCGGCCGCCGCGCAGGGCCTGGTCCATGAGGGGGAGGACGCCGAGGGCGGCGAGCTCGGGGAGGCCGTCGGCGGCGGGCAGGCCGGCGGTCCGTTCGCCGAAGAGCTCTCGGTAGGCGTTGTTCGCGTACCCGAGCTGGTGGAGCGGGCCGTAGGTGACGGCGACGGGGGCGGGCAGCCGGTCGAGGACGCCGCGCAGCTCGTAGAGCTCGTGGATCTCGCGGTGGTCGAGGGCGGCGGCCGCGGTCTCCGGGTCACGGGGGCCGGGCAGGGGCAGGGGTTCGGTGGTCGTCGAGGGCGGGGCGGACGGAACGGTGCGCCTCGGGGCTCCGGTGAGCCGGGCGCTCCAGCGCATGAGGTTCAACGTCTGCCGCTTCCTCGGGTGTGGGGTTGGGCGGTTTCTGAAGGGTCATCACATGATGTGCTCGGGGCAGCACGGGCCGTGATGATCGGCTGGGCAGATCCTGTCAGGCGGAGGTGTCGTTTCGGAAGTCGTATCGCCGGTCCGGCGCATTCGCTACAGACCGGCGTACGCGGGGGCGCTAGGGGCGCTCCAGGAAGCCCGACTCGAACTCCGCGCGCGGGTGCTCCACGGTGCCGAGCGAGACGACCTCGCGGCTGAAGAGCCCGCCGAGCAGCCAGTCGGTGAAGACCCGGACCCGGCGGTCGAGGCTGGGCAGTCGCCGCAGGTGGCGGGCCCGGTGCAGCCACCAGGCCCGGCGGCCGGTGAGGCGGCCCCGTCGGGTGTGGGCGACGGCGCGTCCGAGGCCGAGCGACGTGGAGCAGTGGATGCGCTCGGGCCGGTAGGCGGCCAGGGCGCCGTGGTCGAGGTCGGCCAGCAGGTTCTCGGCCAGGAGCCGGGCCTGCGCCAGCGCGTGCTGGGCGTTGGGGGCGCACAGCGCACCGTCGGCCGCCGGGTCGGGAACCGCCGCGCAGTCACCGGCGGCCCAGGCGCCGGCGAGCGGGGTGCCGCCGGGTCCGCGGACCTGGAGGGTGGGCAGGCAGCGGACCCGCCCGGTGGGGTCGAGCGGGAGGTCGGTGTCGCGGAGCAACGGGGCGGGCCTCACGCCGGCCGTCCACACGAGGGTGCGGGCGGCGAACCGGCTGCCGTCGGAGAGGGCCATGACCCGGTCGACGGCGGACTCCAGGGTGGTGCCGAGGTGCACGTCGATGCTGCGTTCGCGCAGTTCGGCGAGGGTGTGGGCGGCGAGGTCCGCGCTCTCCTGGGGGAGGATCCGGTCGGTGGCCTCGACGAGCACCCAGCGCAGGTCGTCGGCGGTGAGGTTGTGGTAGCCGCGGACGGCGTAGCGGGCCATGTCCTCCAGTTCGGCGAGGGCGCCGACGCCCGCGTAGCCGGCGCCGACGAAGAGGAAGGTCAGGGCGGCCTGGCGGAGTTCCGGGTCGCGGGTGGAGGAGGCGAGGTCGAGCTGTTCGAGGACGTGGTTGCGGAGGGCGACCGCCTCGCCGACGCTGCCGAAGCCGAGTCCGTGGTCGGCGAGGCCGGGGACGGGGTCGGTCCGGGAGACCGAGCCCGGGGTCAGGATCAGGTGGTCGTAGGCGAGTTCCGCGGGTTCGGCGGCGGCCCCCCGGGGGGCGGTGTCAACCTGGGCGGTCCGGCCTGCGTGGTCGATCCGGGTGATCCGGGCGGTGAGCACGCGGCAGTGCGGGAGGACCTTGCGCAGGGGCACGACGACGTGGCGGGGGTCGATGCTGCCGGCGGCGACCTCGGCGAGCAGCGGGTGGTAGGTGAGGTAGGGCTGGGGCTCGACCACGGTGATCTCGGCGTCCCCGGTGCGCAGTCGGGGGGCGAGCGCCTGTTGCAGTACGAGGGCCGCGGCCATGCCGGCGCATCCGCCGCCGACGATGAGAATCCTGATGGGGCACCCCCTGCCGTCCGTGGGCCGTGTGACCTGATTCACGTCCCGCCGGGACGCCCTCCAATGAGGCAATGCGCGGGGTGCGTTTGTCCACAGGGCGAACGTGATCGAGTGGGTCGGATGTGGCGGAGGTCGCCGCCCGGGGCGGGTGTCGGGACGGCCGGTGGCCGGACGGCGGTTGCCGGTCCGGGGGCGACCGGTGGTAGGAGGTCCGCTTCTGCCACGAACTCGCCTGAACTATGGTCGGATTGTGTCCCCTCAAGGTCGGGGTCGATCGACCCGGCGGCCGACTGGCCGGCGGGGAACTGGGGAAGGGTTAGTCCGCACCTGTTGAGTGGCGGACGGCTTGGGGCCGCACCGGGGGGTGCGGAAGGTTCGGGCGGGCGCCGTCGGTGTCCGCGGGGGAGGGTTGAAGTGACGGATCAGGAGCGTCCGGCCGGCGGCGTGGTGTCGCCGGTGCACGGACGGATCGGGGCGGGCCACGGCTCGGTACCGGAGCAGCGCGGGCCGGTCGGCTCGGAGCTGGTGGTGGCCGGCCCGGGGACGGGTCGGCCGGGTCGGCTGCGGGTGGATGCGCGGCGCAATCTGGAGAGCGTGCTGCGGGCGGCCCGGCAGGTGTTCGGCGAGCTGGGCTACGACGCGCCGATGGAGGAGGTGGCCCGCCGGGCCGGCGTCGGCGTCGGCACGGTGTACCGGCGCTTCCCCAGCAAGGAGGTCCTGGTCCGCCGGATCGCCGCGGAGGAGGTCGCCTGGCTGACGGCGCAGGCCCGCGAGTCGCTGTACGGCGGCGGCGCGGCGTGGGAGTCGCTGGCGGGTTTCCTGGGCCGGGCGGTCGCGTCGGGTGCGGGTCGGCTGTTGCCGCCGGAGGCGTTCCGGTACGCGGCGGAGCTCGGCCGGGTGCCGGAGCCGCGCGGGCCGGAGCCGCGTGGGCCGGAAGCTGAGGCGGAGCCGTCGGGCGGTGCCGGGCCGGGTGCGGCGGACGCCGATCCGCGGTTGCTGCTGCAGTTGGTGGCGGCGCTGGTGGCGCGGGCGGCCGCGGCGGGCGAGCTGCGTCCCGGGGTGACGGTCTCGGACGTGGTGCTGGTGCTGACGGCGGCCGTCCCGGTGCACGCCCTCACGGCGCTCCCGGACGGAGTGGAACCGACGGAGGGTCAACCCGGTGACGCTCCGGCGCAGCGGCTGCTGCAGATCCTGTTGCAGGGTCTGCAGTCGCGCTGAGCAAGGGATTTGGGTCGGCCGGGGTGTCGTCCGCGGTGCCCGTACGAGTGGTCGCGGCAGGTCCGGCTTCCGGCCGGCGCTGTGCTATGCAATCCTTTGCCCGTGCTTGGAGCCATTGTCCCGTTGCGCGGTGTTCCTGCAGCTCGCTGCGGCCGCGCGGCCGCCGTGGCCGCGTGTCCGGCGGCCGGTGCGGCGGCGGATGCGGCTGCCGGGGTGCGGCGGTGAGCGCCGAGGAGCTCGGTGAGCCGGGGTCCGGTGCTGGCCCGTCCGGCCAGGTGCCGGACCAGGCGGGTGCGCCGCTGCGGGAGTCGCTGGCCGGCCGGGTGCCGGGCCAGGCCGCGGCTGGTCTGGGCGGTGTGACGCCGGAGGCCTTCATCGGTGAGGAGCCGCCGGCGCGGGCCGTGGTACCGGCGCCGGCCGATCCGGTGGACAGTGAACGTCCGCCGTCGGACGCCGAGTTGACGGCGCGGGTGCGGGCCGGGGACGACTCCGCGTACGAGGAGGTCTACCGGCGGCACGCGGAGGCGGTGCGCCGCTATGCACGGACGTGCTGCCGGGACAGCTTCACCGCGGAGGACCTGGCGGGCGAGGTGTTCGCCCGTACGCTGCAGGCGCTGAAGGCGGGGCGCGGGCCGGAGTTCGCGGTGCGCGCCTACCTGCTGACGGCGGTGCGCAACGTGGCGGCGGCCTGGGCGCGGACCGAGCGGCGCGAGCAACTGGTCGACGACTTCGGGTCGTTCGCGCAGGGTACGGCGGGCGCGGCGATCGAGTACGACCTGGCGGACCCGGGTGCGGACGCCTGGGCGATGGCGCTGGCCGACCAGCGGATGGTGATGCGGGCGTACGCCGGGCTGCCGGAGGACGACCGGGTGGTGCTGTGGCACACCGAGGTCGAGCGGGAGTCGCCGAAGGCGGTCGCGGTGATGCTCGGCAAGACGGCGAACGCGACCGCGGTGCAGGCGCACCGGGCGCGGGACCGGCTGGCCGCGGCCTTCCTGCAGGCGCACGTGTCGGGCAGCCAGGAGCAGGGCTGCGCGGCGTACGCCAACCGGCTCGGGGCGTACGCGCGCGGGTCGCTGCGCAAGCGGGCCTCGGCGGAGGTCGGCCGGCACGTGCAGGGGTGCGCCCGCTGCACGGCGGCCTGCGTGGAGCTCACGGACATCAACCACAGCCTGCGGGCGGTGCTGCCCGGGGGCGTGCTGCTGTGGGTCGGCGCCGGGTCGTTCGCGAAGGCGGCCGGGGCGGTGCTCGGCGGTGCCGCGGTGGCCGGGGCGGTGGGTGCCGCCGGTGCGGCGACGTCCGGTGGGACGGCCGCGTCCGGGGCGGCCGCGGCGGGCGGTGCCTCGGCGGGTGGTTCGGGCGGTGCGATCGGGGCGGCCGCCGGTGAGGGGCTGGGGGTCGCGGCCAAGGCCGGGATCGCCGCGAGTGTGGCCCTGGCCGCGGCGGCGGTGGCGGCCTGGGCGTTGAGCGGTCCGGCGGACGTGCCGCCGGAGGCTGCGCCGCGGGCGGCCGTGGTGTCGTCGGCGCATCCCCCGGTGGTGGAGTCGCCGTTGCCGGTGCCGTCCGGGAGCCCGTCGCCGGTGGTGCCGCCGGCTCCGCCGCGGCGTTCGCCGCTCGCCGCGCCGGTCGTTCCGTCGCCGGCGGGTTCGGCGACGGAGGAGTCGCCGTCCCCGGTCCGGCCCCCGGAGCCGTCGACCCCGGCTCCCGAGCCGCCGTCCCCGGATCCGACGCCCGCTCCGACGCCCGCTCCGACGCCGACCCCGACCGCGACGCCCGCGCCGCCGCCCACCGCGTTCTGGCTGGACGACCTGCCGTTCGCCGGCTCCGGGCGCCGGGACGCGGAGGACGAGGGCCGGCCGGCGATCCGCCGCGGCGGCGGTTCGCTGGCGCGGCGGCCGGGGCTGTGGATGGCCGGGCAGTGGTACCGGCATGCGCTGAGCGTGCACGTGCCGTCCCGGGTGGCGGTGGACCTGAACCGCAGCTGCACCGCGTTCGACGCGGTGGTGGGGCCGGACGACCTGGCGGTCGGGCGCGGCAGCGTGGTGTTCGCCGTGCTGGGCGAGGACGGTTCGGTGCTGTGGGGCTCCGGCCCGGTGCGGGCGGGCGACCGTCCGGTGCGGGTGCACGCGCCGCTGGCGGGTCAGCGCTCGATCCGGCTGGTCGCGGAGCGGGCGGACGGCGGCTGGGCGCTGCTGGACGTCGCCGACTGGGCGGACGCCCGGCTCACCTGCTGACGGTCGCCGGCTGAGGGCCCGCCGGACGCGGGCGCCCGGCCGTCCGCCGAGGGAGGGCCGGGCGCTGCGGGTGGGTCGCGGAGGTGTCGTAGTGGTGCCGGGGCGGCGCCGTCGTCAGACGGCGCAGCTGCCGTCCGCGCAGGCGGCGGAGTCGTCGGGCCCCGTGCCGGGTGCGGGGACGAGCGCGCCGGTCTCCTCGGCGACCTGCTGCAGGACGCGCAGGAAGGTGTCCGCCTCCTGGCCGCCCTGCACGGCCCAGCGGCCCTCGAAGACGAAGGTCGGCACGGCGGTGATGCCGAGCGAGCGGGCCCGGTCGAGCTGGTCGCGGACCTCGTCGGCGCCCTCCTCGCCCGCGAGGTAGCCGGTGACCCGTTCGCCGTCCATGCCGGCGGCGACGGCGATCGCGGTGAGGGCCGTCCGGTCGCCGACGTCGACGCCGTCGCTGAAGTGCGCCTTGAGCAGCCGCTCCTTGACGTCGGCCTGGACGGCGGCGCCGTACTCGGTCTCGGCGAGGTGGAGCAGGCGGTGGCCGAGGAAGGTGTTGGCGTGCAGGGCGGCGTCGAAGTCGTAGGCGATGCCCTCGGCGGCGCCGAGCTCGGTGACCCGGGCGTCCATGGCGACGGACTGCGGGCCGTACCGCTCGGCGAGCCAGGCTCGGTGCGGGCTGGCCTGCTCGGGGGCGTCGGGCACCAGCTGGTAGGGCCGGTAGACCACCTCGACGCCGTCCTTGCCCGGGAAGCGGTCCAGCGCCTGCTCGAAGCGGCGCTTGCCGATGTAGCACCAGGGGCAGGCGATGTCGGAGTAGATCTCGACCTTCATGGGGGTACGGCTCCTGTTCGGGGGCGGGGCGGTGGGCGGGCGTGCGGGGCCCACCCACCAGGTTGAACGGTCAACCGTCCGTTCGGCATTCCCGTCCCGCATTCCCGCCCGGCGTCGAGCGGGTCGGCGGGCCGCCCCGGGTCAGCCGTCGTGCGAGGCCAGGGCGGTGCGCGGCAGGGCGAGGCAGAGCAGGCCGGTGGCCGCGAACAGCCCCACCACCCAGGGCAGCACCGTCGTCATCGCCGGGCCGGGGCCGTCGGCGGTGTGCTGGAAGAACAGTGTGGCGAGGGTGGCGACGCCGAGTGCCCCGCCGAACTGCTGGGCGGTGGAGAAGATGCCGGACGCGCCGCCGGCGGTGTCCGCGGGCACCGCCGACAGCACCACGTTGACCAGGGGCACCACCAGGAAGCCGAGGCCCGCGCCGGCCACCAGCAGACCGGGGACGAGCGGCCAGGCGCCGGTGTGCGCGGCGGCCGCACCGGACACCGCGTACCCGATCCAGGCGCAGCCGGCGGCCATCAGGACGGCTCCGGCCAGCAGCACCAGCCGCCCGTACCGGACGGCGAGGCCGTCGGCGACCGGCGCGGTGAGGAAGCCGCCGACCGAGAAGGCGGCGGTGACCAGGCCGGCCTGCAGCGGCGTGTAGCCCTGGCCGCCCTGCAGCCAGATCGCGAAGACCAGGAAGAAGCCCTGCATGGCGACCGAGAACAGCAGCTGCACCAGCAGGCCCACCGAGAACGCCTTCAGCCGGAACGCCCGTGCGGGCAGCAGCGGCACCGTGCCGCCGCCCCGACGGGACTGGGCCAGTGCCAGTCCCGCCACCGCGGCGACGCCGGCGGCCAGGCAGAACCAGCCCCAGAGCGGCCAGCCGTTGCTGCGGCCCTGGACGAGCGGCAGCACCACGGCGACCAGGCCGGCCGCCAGGACCAGGCTGCCCACCAGGTCGGGCCGGGCGGTCGAACGCTCCCGGTCGGCGGGGACCAGCACCGCCCCCGCCGCCAGGCAGACCGCGGCGATCGGCACGTTCACCAGGAAGACCGTCCGCCAGCCGAGGCCGAACAGGTCGGCGTCGGTCAGCACGCCGCCGAGCAGCAGGCCGATCCCGGAGGCGAAGCCGGCGACAGCGCCGTACATGCCGAAGGCGGCGCCGCGCTCCTTGCCGTGGAAGAGCGTCCGGAACGAGCCGATCACCTGCGGGGTCAGGACGGCGGCGGCCACGCCCTGCACGGCGCGGGCGGCGATCAGCTGGCCCGGGCCCTGGGCGAGGCCGCAGGCGAGGCTGGCCAGTCCGAACGCGGCGGTGCCGGCCAGGAAGAGCGCCTTCCGCCCGTACCGGTCGCCGAGGTGGCCGGCCACCACCAGGGTGGCGGCGAAGCCCAGCAGGTATGCGGAGACCAGCCACTGCAGTTCGGGCTCGGAGGCGTGCAGGTCCCGGCCGACGGACGGGATCGCGACGTTCACGATGGTCACGTCCAGCAGGTCCATCAGGGCGGCGGTCATCATCACGGCCGCGGCGGCCCAGCGGCGGGGGTGCGGCACGGCGGGGGGACTGTCGGCCGTGGGCGCGAGTGCGGTCATCTCTCCTGCCCTCCAGGAGTTCGGGGCGCAGGGCCGGGGCGTGGGTGGTCTGCGCGGTGATTATTTCGTTCGCCCAAACGAAAGACTTGCACAGGGCGCGACCGCACCACAAGCCTTTCGTTCACTCTAACTAAATATTCGTCCCGTCGAAGGACTCCGCTAGGCTGGTTCCATGCCCGAGCAGCAGCACCCCGCCACCGCGGCCCACCCCGCTCCCGGCGCCGACCACCACCGCGACGTGGTGCTGGCGCGGATCTACGAGGCCGGCCGCGAGTCGAGTGCGGTGACGGTGATGTTCCACTCCGCGATCGCCGAGAAGGCCGGCCTGGGCGCCACCGAGTCGAAGACCCTGGACCTGCTCCAGCGCAGCGGCCCGCTCACCGCGAAGGAGCTCGCCGAGCGGTCCGGGCTGGCGCCGGCCTCGGTGACCGGTCTGGTGGACCGGTTGGAGCGCAAGGGCTTCGTCCGCCGGGTGCAGCATCCGACCGACCGGCGCCGCGTCCTGGTGGAGCACCGGCCGGAGGCGATCGGGCGGCTGGCCGAGCTGTTCGAGGACTGGGGGCGCGAGGTCGGCGAGCTCTGCGACGAGTTCAGCACCGAGGAGCTGGAGGTCGTCGCGCGGTTCCTCACCGGCAGCACGGCCCGGCAGCGCGCCGCGGCCGCCCGGCTGACGGACCGGCCCACCGACTGACGGGCCGCCGACTGACGGCCGCCGGCTCGGCCACGGGCTCGGCCACCGGCTGACGGCCCGTCGGGGCGGTGCGCAGGCTCAGCCCGCCGGCGGGGCGGGCACCACCAGCACCGGGCAGTTCGCGTGGTGGACCGCGGCGGTGCTCACCGACCCGAGCAGCAGCCGGCTGAAGCCCCCGTTGCCGCGGGTGCCGATGACCAGTGTGTGCTGGCCGGCGGTGGCGGCGAGCACCACCTCGATGACGCTGCCGAGCACCACGTGCAGCGAGAGCTCCCCGCCGTACGGCCGGGGCCGGGCCGTCTGGACGGTGTCCACCGCACGGCGCAGCCCGTCCGCCATGCTGCCGGCCAGCAGTTCGATGGACGGCTGGACGAGTTCCACCATGCCCGGCGGGTAGCCGGCCGGCGAGGGGTTGACCACCGCCAGGACGTACAGCGGCAGGCCGAACAGCTCGGCCTCGGTCATCGCCCGGTCCAGCGCCCACAGCGAGCCGTCGGAGCCGTCGCAGGCGGCGAGGATGCCGGGCCGGGCCGCCGGGGGCGGCTCGTCGAGCACGGGCAGGGGGACCATCGCGGCAGCCACCCGGTCATGATGCCGGGTCGGCCGCCCTCCGGACGGAACGGACGCGCCGGGGCGGCCCCGGCAGGCCGTGCGAGCCCTCACCCGCGCCGGCGTGCCAGCACCCTCGGACCGCGCCCCCGGGCCGGACCGGCCGGCCCCTCCGGACGACCTCTCAGGCCGGCCGTCCGGCCAGGGCCTTCCGTTCGACCGGCGGCAGGCCCGTCCAGCAGGAGCCGTGCCGGCGGGCGGCGACCCGGCGCAGCCAGAGTTCGGTGGCGACCAGGTCGGCGAGGCCCGCCAGGGTGCCGGGCGGCAACTCGCGGCCGGGTTCGGCGGCCGAGGCGAGGGTCCGCCGGACGGCGGACAGGTCGATCAGCCCGGCGTCGGCGAGCAGCGGGCGGTGGAAGAGTTCGGCGAGGCCGTCCGCGGCGAGGCGCAGTCCGGCCCTGGCCTCGTCGGCACGGTCGGGGCGCGGGGTGCGGCCCCAGTCGGCGGGCAGGTCGGTCCGTCCGGCGCCGGTGAGGATCGAGCGCAGCAGGGCGGGCCGGGCGCCGGGCTGCAGCCGGGTGTCGTCGGGCAGCAGGCGGGCGGCGCGGACGACCTGGTTGTCGAGGAACGGGGCGTGCAGGCGCTGGCCGCGCTGTTCTGCGGCCTGGACGAGGGTGCGGTAGGCGGTGGCGTGCCGGTGGAGGGCGAGCCGGGCCCGGCGGGCGCCGGGGTGTTCGACCGGGACGGGGCCGCGGGCGGCGATCCGCAGCCGCTGGGCGACGGTGGTGAGCGCCTCGTCGGAGAGCCAGCGGGCGGCGGGACCGGGGACGTTCCAGGCGAGGTCGGCGGCGGAGCTGGCGCCGGCGGTGCCGGCCGGTTCGGTGAAGTGACGGACGGTCAGGCGGACGGCGAGGTCGTCGAGCGCGTCGGCGTAGTCGGCGCGGGCGAGCCGGTGGGCGGCGCGCAGCACGGTGACCGGGGTGCGGACGGTGCCGGTGAGGGCGCCTGCGGCGGCCCGGTCCGCGCCGGCCAACGCGGCTACGGGGGCGAGGAGTTCGCGGGCACGACCGGTGCGGACGAGGTCGGCGAGCCGGGCGGGGTGGCCGTCCAGGACCTGGCGGGCGCCGTAGCCGGTGAGGTGGTCGGTGCCGCCGGCCCGGAAGCGGGCGGCGAGCCGGGTGGCGGCGGTGAGGGCGGGGCCGGGTTCGTCGGTGAGCGGGCCGGCGAGCGGGTCGTCGCCGAGGCCGGTGTAGGGCAGGCCGGGCGGGACGACGACGTGGCGCAGCCGGGGGGCGTCGACGGCGAGGGCCAGCCGGTCCTCGCCGCCGTGGGTGACGGCGGTGAGGGCCTCGCCGTTCTCCTCGGCGGGTTCGGTGCTGGTTTGGCGGGCCCAGGACCCCTTGACGGCGCCGGTGCGCGCGGGGGCGGCGGGGGTACGGGCGGGCGGGCGGCCGGAGCCCGGGGCGAGCGGGACGGCGGCGGCGAGCAGGGCGACGGTCGCCGAGGCGGTGCCGTACGAGAGGTCTACGCCGAGCCGGGGCCGCTCCGGGTCGCCCAGCGGGTCGGGGGTGCCGGCGGTGGTGCGGACCCGGCAGCGGACGGCCTCCAGCAGGGCGCGGGTGAGTTCGCGGACGGCGGGGGCGTCCTCGCGGCGGCCGGGTCCGGGCTCCGGCTCGTACCCGGCGAGGTAGGGGCGTCCGCCGCGGATGCCGAGGGAGTGGCCGGGCGGCACCCGCAGCACTCCGGCGTACGGGGTGCCGTTGCCGAGCGCCTCGGAGGACTCGGGGCAGGCGAGCAGGGCGGCGAGGTGGCCGGTGTCGACCGGGGCGCCGATCAGGTCGGCGAGCGGGAGGGCGGCGGTGGCGTAGGCGGTGCCGCCGCGCCAGGGGGTGTGGAAGACGGGCTGGGCACCGGCGAGGTCGGTGAGCAGCACGGTGGAGCGGGTGCCGCTGCGCAGGACGGCGGTGTAGCTGCCGGGCCAGCGGGTGAGGTGGCGGACGGCGCCACCGCGGGCGGCGGCGAGGCCGGCGGCGAGTTCGGCGTCGGTGGCGCCGCACCGCCCGAGGACGGCGAGCCGGGTGGTCGCGGGGGTGTCCTCGGGTTCGGGGTGGCCGGGGCGGGGCGGACCGGAGGTGACGACGGGGTCGGCGCCGGGGCGCAGGCTGACGAGCCGGATCTCGTCGGGCCGCCAGTCGCCGACCGCCCAGAGCGGGTTGGGGCCGGTCCACAGCACGGTGCCGGCCAGCGGGCGGACGCCGTTCGGGGAGGGGCCGCCCGCGCCGTGGGGCTCTCCGCTCCAGCCGGTGAGCCACCGCATCGCGCCTCCGCCTGACGAGGGGTCGGGCGCACGGGGTGTCCGGAAGGGCGGTGCGCCGCAGGAGACATCGTGCCACCGGTTGTGCGGCGTGTGACCCGAGTTGCAGCAGTGGATCACGCCGGGCGCACGGCGGAGCGGAGCGCGGGGCGGGGTGCGTGACCGGCACGGCGGGGAGGGTCCGCGGGGCGCGCGGCAAGGCGGCGCAGCAGGGCGGCGGACGGCGGCGTGGGGACGGCGGACGCGGGGTGGCGCGGCTCGGCCGGCGGACGGGCCGGCCGAGCGGCGGGGTGCCCCGCGGGCGGGACCGGGCCGCCCCCTCCGTGGCCCGGGCCGTCCCCTGTCGCCTCGTGGCATGGACATCGCCGAATGGCCGAAAGGCGCCGCACTGCCCGGGAGGGCATCCGCATGCCCTCCCGGACCCACCGCTGCCCGCGGGGATGCGGCAGCGGTCTCCCCCGGCCCGCCGGGTCCTCGACGGCGGGCCGATCCACGGGGTCCAGCGAATCGCCCACCTGCCGCTGCGGCCAGGGGGCACGGGCGGGCGCACGTCGGCACGGCACCGGAGCACGGGAGTCCGGCCCGGAGCACGGTGGAGCGGGCCGTTCCGCGGCGGGGCGGACGGACCGTCGCCGACAGGCCGTTGGTGCGCGCTATCCCGCCATCCGGAATGCGGCCTCTTAACCCTCGGAACCCGTCCGACTACGCTAGGTGCAGCGGGTGGCCGCAATACGCGCGCCACCCTCCGCGCAGGACCTCGCCAGGGGGTGCCACCGCCACCATGACCGCCAGTTCACGAGGGCCGAACGAACGGCTCGGCGCACTCCTGTCCCTCGCCCAGATCAGCAACGCCGGACTGGCCCGCCGGGTCAACGACCTGGGCGCACAGCGCGGTCTGACGCTGCGCTACGACAAGACCTCGGTGGCGCGGTGGGTCACCAAGGGCATGGTGCCGCAGCGGCCGGTGCCGCACCTGATCGCGACCGCGCTCGGCAGCAAGCTGGGCCGCCCGGTGCCGTTGGAGGAGATCGGCCTCGGCGACACCCAACCGACCCCCGAACTCGGCCTGGAGTTCCCGCGCGAGGTGCCGGAGGCCGTCCGTTCGGCGACCGAGCTGTGGCGGGTCGACCTGGACCTGCGCAGAGGCCCCGGCGGCGGACGGTG
This sequence comes from Kitasatospora sp. NPDC085895, assembly GCF_040702125.1. Classification (NCBI taxonomy): domain Bacteria; kingdom Bacillati; phylum Actinomycetota; class Actinomycetes; order Kitasatosporales; family Streptomycetaceae; genus Kitasatospora; species Kitasatospora sp. NPDC085895. The sequence continues at coordinate 13,717 of NZ_JBFBJY010000035.1, forward strand.
GAGCGACAGCCTGGCCGGCACCTTCTCCGTCTCGGCGTACGCGACGCCGGTCTCCCGCTGGCTGATCACCCCGGCGGACGGCTCGGTCGCCCGGGAGGCCGCGGCACCGGACCGCTCCGGTCACCGGGTGGGCCACTCGGACGCGGCGAAGCTCCGCGAGGCCGCCCAGGAGGCCCGCCGCTGGGACTCCAAGTACGGCGGCGGGGACTGGCGTTCGTCGATGGTGCCGGAGTGCCTGCGGGTGGAGGCGGCCCCGCTGCTGCTCGGCTCGTACAGCGACGCGGTGGGCCGGGCGCTGTTCGGCGCCACGGCCGAACTGACCCGGCTGGCCGGCTGGATGGCCTTCGACACCGGCCAGCACGAGGCCGCGCAGCGGTACTACATCCAGGCCCTGCGCCTGGCCCGGGCGGCCGGGGACGTGCCGCTCGGCGGGTACGTGCTGGCGTCGATGAGCCTGCAGGCGGTGTACCGGAACTTCCCCGAGGAGGCGGTGGACCTCGCGCAGGCCGCGCTGGAACGCAACCGGGGGCTGGCGACGGCCCGCACGATGAGCTTCTTCCACCTGGTGGAGGCCCGGGCGCAGGCCAGGGCCGGCAACGCGGCGGCCTGCGCGACGGCCCTGGTCGCCGCGGAGGGGGCGCTGGACCGCTCGCGGCCCGGGGACGCCGACCCGACCTGGATCGACTTCTACACCTACGACCGGCTGGCCGCGGACGCCGCGGAGTGCTTCCGCGACCTCGGGATGCCGTCCAAGGTGCGGCAGTTCACCCGGGAGGCGCTGGCCCGGCCGACCGAGGGCTACGTGCGTTCGCACGCACTGCGGCTGGTGGTCTCCGCGATGGCCGAGGCCGAGGCGGGGGACCTGGACGCCGCCGTGGCGGCCGGCGAACGCGCGGTGGACGTGGCCGGGCGGATCTCCTCGCAGCGCAGCCGGGAGTACGTCCTGGAGCTGCTGCGCCGCCTGGAGCCCTACCAGGACGAGCGACGGGTGCGGGAGTTGACGGAACGGGCCCGGCTGGTGCTGACCGCCTCGACCTGAAGACCGCCGCGGATATTCGGATGCACCCCGGGCCGCCCGGTGGCTAACGTCTTCCTCGTCCGGGTGCGCAGGCAGAGGTTACTTCCACTGTTAATGGGCAGGTCGCGGGTTCGAGTCCCGTCATCGGCTTCGGGCCGGTGTAGCTCAGTCGGTAGAGCAGCACACGTCACCTCCGCCGCTTCTGTTCTCCGGACACCACACGTGCATACGACTGCCACCTCCCGGTGCGCAGGACCGGTTACTTCCTCCAAGAAATGAGCCGGCACCCACTTTTGATCTCGGGAGGCAGCGCGCCGGGGCGTCCGGTGCGCAGGCGGGGGTTACTTCATTGGGATCAGGCGGTCCCGGGTTCGAATCCCGGACGGCCGTGCGCGAGCACGACCGGTAGCTCAGCGGACAGAGCACCTGTTGTCACCTCCGCCGCGGGCCGGCCCGCGAGGCCGGCACGACCTCGGACGCCCCGGCTCCGCTCTGCCTCCCCGCAGGGGGAACCACCATGTCTCGCTTCAACATCCGCCGCCCGAAGACCGGCCCGACCTCGCCCGTGACCACGACCGGGCAGCACGCCCTCAACCACGCCGGCGGCGTGGGCCACCTGCGCGACGAGAAGTCCGAACTCTTCCTGCTCGCCGTCGCCAACCTGGTCGGCCAGGACACCTTCTACGAGCGCGGCGGCGCCCGCGACGACCGGTACACCGCCCTGGTCCGCTCCCTCGCGGTGAGCGACCCGGAGTGGACGCTCGGCCTGCTGCGCTGGCTCCGGTACGGTGCCGCGATGCGCACCGCCTCGCTGGTCGGCGCCGCCGAGTTCACCCGCGCCCGGCTCGACGCCGAGGCGCCCGGGTTCTCCCGGCAGGCCGTCGACGCGGTGCTGCAGCGTCCCGACGAGCCCGGCGAGCTGCTCGCCTACTGGACCTCCCGGTACGGCCGGGCGCTGCCGAAGCCGCTCAAGCGGGGTGTCGCCGACGCCACGCGGCGGCTGTACAACGGCCGCGCGCTGCTCAAGTACGACACCGTCTCCAAGGGCTTCCGGTTCGGCGACGTGCTGGAGCTGACCCACCCCTCGCCGCACCCCGACAAGCCGTGGCAGGGCCCGCTGTTCCGGTACGCGCTGGACCGCCGGCACCGCCCCGACGAGGCCGTCCCGCCGACCGGCGACGCCCTGCTGACCGCCAGCCGCGAACTGCTCGCGCTGCCGGTCGAACAGCGGCGCGCGGTCGTCACCGGCCCCGCCGGTGCGGAGCGGCTGGCCGCGGCCGGCATGACCTGGGAGGCGCTGGCCGGCTGGCTGCAGGGCCCGCTGGACGCGGCGGTCTGGGAGGCGATCATCCCCTCGATGGGGTCGATGGCCCTCGTCCGCAACCTGCGGAACTTCGACCAGGCCGGGGTGTCGGACGCGGTGGCCGAGCAGGTCGCGCGGCGGATCTCCGACCGGGGTGAGGTGCAGCGGTCCAAGCAGTTCCCGTTCCGCTACCTCGCCGCGCACCGGCACGCGCCCTCGCTCCGCTGGGGCCACGCGCTGGAGACCGCGCTCGGCCACTCGCTCGCCAACGTCCCGGTGCTGCCGGGCCGCACGCTCGTCCTGGTCGACCGCTCCGGCTCCATGTTCGACCGGCCGAGCGCGCAGACCCAGCTCAACCGGGCGGACTCGGCGGCGGTCTTCGGCGCGGCGCTGGCACTGCGCGCGGCCGACGCCGACCTGGTCGAGTTCGGCACCACCAGCCGCCGGATCAAGCTGCAGCGCGGCGACGCGGTGCTGAAGGTGCTGGACCGCTTCTCCAACCTCGGCGGCACCGAGACCGGCAAGGCCGTCCGGCAGCACTACCGCGGCCACGACCGGGTGGTGATCGTCACCGACGAGCAGGCGTACGGCGGTTGGCAGGGCGACCCGCTCGCCGCGGTCCCGGCGCAGGTCCCGGTCTACACCTGGAACCTGGCCGGCTACCGGGCGGGCCACGCGCCCTCCGGCGGCGCCCGCCGCCACACCTTCGGCGGCCTGACCGACGCGGCCTTCCGCCTGATCCCGCTGCTGGAGGCCGGCCGCGACGCCCACTGGCCCTGGGAGCAGGACTAGGGCTTGTCTGACGATTCCCGCCGCGCGCGCGACGCCGGGCATCCCGACCGGACGCACCGCCGCATCGCCCGAGTACGTCCAGTACGAGGCCGATACGGCGGCACGCCCGGTCGGGCGCCCGACGCCGCGCGCCGATGCGACGCGAATCGTCAGACAAGCCCTAGCGGCAGCCCCTCGCGGGGCGATCACCGTGGGGCGCGGGGAACCGCGCGATTCGGATGTGGCGCACCGTACGGACCAGGGCTCGGCCCGAATTCGTCGCGATGCCCCTTCCCGGACTGCGCAGTTCCCCGCGCCCCTGGTGGTGCCCTCCGCAGTTCTCCCCCGGCCTTCGGCCGGGAGGTGCCCCCACGCGCCCCCTGGGGGTTCCCCCGGCCGCCTTCTCGGTGGGCCCCCGTCGTGGCACGATCGCTGCGGCGGGGGCAGCCGAGCGAAGGGGCCGAGGTGCGCTACGACGTCGACGTTCTGGTGGTGGGGGGCGGCATCGTCGGCCTGTCCACGGCATACGCGCTGACCCGGGCGCAGCCCGGCGTGCGGGTCGCGGTGTTGGAGAAGGAGCAGGCCCTCGCCGCGCACCAGACCGGCCGCAACAGCGGGGTGATCCACAGCGGGGTGTACTACCGGCCGGGTTCGTTGAAGGCCCGGTACGCGACCGGCGGCGCCGCGGAGATGGTGGAGTTCTGCCGCGAACAGGGCATCCCGCACGAGGTCACCGGCAAGCTGATCGTCGCCACGTCGGCCGAGGAGCTGCCGCGGCTGGCCGCGCTGGCGGAGCGCGGCCGCGCCAACGGCATCCCGGTGGCCGAGCTGGACGCGGCGGGCATCGCCGGGTACGAGCCGGAGGTCCGCGGGGTGGCGGGCCTGCACGTCGGTACGACCGGCATCTGCGACTTCCCGGCGGTGGCCCGCCGGTACGCGGAGCTCGCCGGGGAGAAGGGCGCGGTGCTGCACACCGGGACGGAGTTGCGTGCGGTGGCCCGCCGTGCGGACGGGGTGACGGTGCAGACCTCGACGGGGGAGGTCCGCTGCGGGGTGCTGGTGAACTGCGCGGGCCTGCACGGCGACCGGGTGGCGCGGTTGGCCGGCGACGACCCGGGGGTGCGGATCGTCCCGTTCCGCGGCGAGTACTACGAGCTGGCCGAGCACCGGCGGGGCCTCGTCCGGGGCCTGGTCTACCCGGTGCCGGACCCGGCCTTCCCGTTCCTGGGCGTGCACCTCACCCGGGGTGTCCACGGGGACGTGCACGTCGGCCCGAACGCGGTGCCCGCGCTGGCCCGGGAGGGCTACGACTGGCGCACGGTGCGGCTGCGCGACCTCGCGGGGACGGCGGCCTTCCCCGGCACCTGGCGGATCGCCCGGCGGCACTGGCGGTACGAGCTCGGCGAACTGCACCGCTCGCTGTCGCGGAAGGCGTTCACCACCGCGGTGCAGCGCCTGCTGCCTGCCGTGACCGCCGGGGACCTCGTCCCCGCCGCGGCCGGGGTGCGCGCCCAGGCGGTGGCCCGGGACGGCTCGCTGCTGGACGACTTCGCCTTCGCCGGCTTCGACCCGGACGACCCGGCCTCCGCCCGCCGGGCGGTGCACGTGCTGAACGCGCCCTCGCCGGCCGCCACCGCCTCGCTGCCGATCGGCCGTGAGGTGGCCCGGCGGGCGCTGGCGGCGCTGGAGGCCGGCGGTGGGGCGCCCGGGCGGGACACGGCCGGGCCGGGGCGATGAGACGCGGGCCACGCCGGGACACCGGCGGACCCTCGTAGACTGGGGCGATTGTGACTGCCACCGCCCCCAGCCCCGAGCTGTCCCCGTCCGCCCGGCTCTCCGCCGCCCCGGCCGCGTACCCGGCGCCGATGTACCCGCACAAGGCCACCGAGGCCCAGCACCGGGAGCGGCGCATCCGCAGCTTCCAGCCGCGCCGCGGCCGGATGACCAACGCCCAGGCGGACGCCCTGGACCGGCTGTGGGAGCGGTACGGGCTGGCGATCGACGGCACCCCGCTCGACCTGCCGGCGCTCTTCGGCGACCTCCCGGTCACCCTGGAGATCGGTTTCGGCATGGGCGAGACCACGGCCGCGATGGCCGCCGCCGACCCGTCGTCCGGCATCCTGGCCGCCGACGTGCACACGCCCGGCCACGGCAACCTGCTGCAGATGCTGGAGCGCGACGGCTCCCCCAACGTGCGGCTCGCCGCGGGCGACGCGGTGATCCTGCTCCGCGACATGCTGCCGGACGCCTCGCTGGCCGGTCTGCGGGTCTACTTCGCCGACCCGTGGCCGAAGCCCAAGCACCACAAGCGCCGCCTGGTCCAGCCGCACTTCCTGGAGCTGGTGCTGCCCAAGCTCGCGCCCGGCGCGCTGGTGCACTGCGCCACCGACTGGGAGCACTACGCGGAGCAGATGCTGGACGTGCTCTCCGCCTCGGACGAGCTGGAGAACCTCCACCCCGAGGGTGACGGCAGCGGCTGGCTGGAGCCCGAGCAGCGCCCGGCGGGCAGCGTGCCCGGTTACGCGCCGCGCCCGGACTGGCGACCGCTGACGAAGTTCGAGCGGGCGGGCCTGGCCAAGGGGCACGTCGTACACGACCTGCTCTTCCGGCGCCGCTGATCCGCCCGGCGGACTCCCGCCGGACCCGGTGGCGACACCCCGCCACCGGGAGCTGACGGTACGTCACCCGCAGTGATGACGGGCACACGGATCGTCCCGGGGGCTCCCCCTCCGGCGGAGCCGTCGCCTACGCTTTCCGGGTGAGCCGTCCGCCCAGCGGCAGCCCGTCCCCCAGCACCACGGCCCGCACTGCCGCCGACGAACCGCCCGCGACCCCCGCCGGCACCCGGACCATCCCGGGGCCCCGGGCCGGCGCGGTCCGCCGTCTGCTGCCGCACTGGGCGCGGCTGGAGGCCCTGCACCGCTCGCTGCACTACCCGGCGCTCTCCTCCTCTCTGGCCGCGTTCGCGCTGGCCGGCAGCGGGGTGCTGATCCTGCACCTGGTGCAGCGGCAGACCGGCACCACCGGCCTGCTGGTCGGGCTCGGGCTCGCCCTGCTGCCACTGCCCTTCGTGCTGGGCTCGCTGGCCTGGCTCAACCAGACCGCGCGCGTCCCGCTGCGGCACACCCTCTTCTGCCTGGCCTGGGGCGCCTGCGCGGCCACCACGGTGGCCCTGCTCGCCAACGGGTGGGCCAGCGACTTCCTGATCGCCCACCAGGGCAGCAGCCGCGGCGAGACGCTCGGCGCCGAGGTCGCCACCCCGCTGATCGAGGAGCTCTGCAAGGGCGCCGCGATCCTCCTGCTGCTGCTGCCCGTCCGCAGGCGGCCCAGCTGCCGGCAGGACCACAGCTGTGCGCTGCTCGCCGAGGCCGGCCCGGAGCAGCCGCACACGGCCGGCCCGCCCGCGCCGGTGCCCGCCGTCCCCCGGCCGCGCCGCCCGCGCGGCGCGCTGCCGCGGATACGGCCCCACCTGCGGCCGCTGCCGTACTTCCGCCCGCCGGTGCTGCTCGCGCCGGGTGACCGGGCGCATCCGCGGGCCCGCTCCAGCCCGCGGACGCTGGCCGCCGGCCTCGTCCTCGGCGCGATCACGGCCTGCGGCTTCGCCTTCACCGAGAACGCCCTCTACCTGGGCCGCGCCTTCACCGACGACCAGCAGTCCCGGCTGGACTCCATCGGTCTCGGCGAGCCGCCGACCCTGCGCGACTTCGACTCCACCGTGCACACCTTCGTGCTGCGGGCGCTGCTGTCGCCCTTCGCGCACCCGCTGTTCACCGCGCTGACCGGCCTCGGGGTGGCGATCACCCTCACCACCGGGCGGCGCTGGCTCTCCCGGCTCGCCGCCCCGGTGGGCCTGGCCGCGGCGATCGGCCTGCACGGGGTGTGGAACGGCGCCGCGGGTCTAGGCACGGACGGCTTCCTGCTGATCTACGGGCTGGTCATGGTGCCCGCCTTCGCGGCCCTGGTCTGCCTGGCGGTGTGGGCCCGCGCCCGGCGCGCCCGGCAACCCGCCCGCCCTCCGCTGCCGGGGTGACCGATGCGTGGACGGCACCCCCGTGGGGAACGGATTTCCCTTCCGCGCGTCCGTCACGTAGTGTTGGGTTCACCGACGCGGGGTGGAGCAGCTCGGTAGCTCGCTGGGCTCATAACCCAGAGGTCGCAGGTTCAAATCCTGTCCCCGCTACTCAGTAGCACGAAGGCCCGGCAGATCTTCTGCCGGGCCTTCGTCGTGTCCGGGCGGCGCCCGGGGCGCACGGTCCTGCTCCGGGCCGCCCAGCCTGGTACCGGCGGTACCCGGAAAATCCATTGCCCTCCTCCGGAGCGCGTGCCTAAGGTGGCCGCACACTGAAAGGAGGTGATCCTGAGTTGAGTACCACCAGGATGCGTGAGGTGGCTGCTCGCTAGAGCCGCCCCTGCCTGTGCAGTGTGCGGGGCCCCAGGGGCCTCCGGCGGCAGGCGCAGACCCAAGCAGTCACCCGGCCCGCGGGCTCACCGGTACATCCCCGGTGCCTCGGCAGCAGGTCCCTCGGGACCGGCACCGAGGAAGCAGCCCGCGGGCCGTCTGCATGTCCGGGCCCGGTCCGGGCCTCCCACCCGGGGCCCCCGGCCCGCCGGGTGCGGCGACCTCCCGGAGTGACCGGCCCGTCCGCTACAGTCACTGCGGACCACAGGGGACCGGGGGCGGGGGTGGCTCGGGTGGAGCTGGAGCGCGGCGGACAGCCGGTGCCGGCGGTGCGGATCGGGCTGGCCGGGGTGGTCGGCGCCGGGCTGGTCGGCCTGGTGCTGTACGCCCTGGCGAGCGAGCACGGGGTGCGGGCGCTCGGCGGCGGCCTGGTGGTCGCGGCGACGTTCGCGGTCGGCGGCGGCCTGCTCGGCTTCCTCTTCGGCATCCCCAAGCTGCTGACCAGCGGGGCGGCGGCCCATCCGGACGACCAGTCCGCGACCTCGACCGCGAGCTACGCCCCCAACACCAATCTGGAGCAGGTCTCCGACTGGCTGACCAAGATCCTGCTCGGTGCCGGACTCACCCAGATCGGCACCCTGCCGCGCCGGCTGAGGGAGCTCGGCGAGGCGCTCGCCCCGGCGGTCGGCGGCGGCCCCGGCGCGGCCGGCTTCGCGGCGGCCCTCTCGGTGTACTTCACCGTCCTCGGCTTCCTCGCCGGCTGGCTGCTGACCCGGCTGCTGCTCGCCCGGGCGCTGTCCGCCGCCGACCGGCAGACCCTCGCCGACTCGGTGAACCAGACGGTGCTGGCCGCCCGGTCGCTGAACTTCAGCCCCCGGCAGGTGCGGGACCTCTTCGAGACCGGCGTCGAGGGCCTGCGGGTGCAGGCGCTCGCCCTGCTGCAGGGCAAGCCCGACCCGGAGAACCTGGACCTCGTGGTCTCGGCGATCGACCGGCACCTGTCGCCCTTCGAGCTGCTGCAGGCCCTGCTCGCCGCCAAGGCGATGCTCGGCGGCCCCGAACTCACCGCGGAGCAGCGGGCGGCACTGCGGGCGGCCGTCGCCTACAAGGTCCGCAACACCCGGAACGTGCCGCCGGACTCGCGGCGGCGGGCGGTCGCCGACGAGGTGCTGCGGCGGGTGCCCGCCCCGGCGCCCGACGGCGGCGGCAGCCCGGGCGGTTCGGACGGCCCGGACGGCCCGGACGGCGGTGGCCGGGACACCGGCACGGCCGGCGGCCCGCAGATCGCCGCGGTGCCGGCGATCCCGCCTCAGGTGCAGGCCCCCGAAGGTCCGGCCGCTCCCTGACGGCGGCGGACGGACCGCAGCCGCAGCACCCGGCGGTCCTGTCCGGCCGCACGCCGCACGGTGATCTCGCCGGCCACCCCGTGCCGGCCGAGCGCGGCCCGGAGCCCGTCGAGGTGCCGGCAGTGCCTGCCCTCCCCGTCGTGCAGCGGGTGGACGCGGACCTCGCCGGCCGGATCGGTCACCGGGACCAGTTCGAGCAGCGCCGACAGCTGGTCGTCGGGGCCGAACCGGTCCGGGTGGGCGAACAGCAGGTACGAGCCGAGGGTGAGGGCGAAGGTGCCGTCGGCGAACGGCAGCCGGGGCAGTGCGGCGGCCACGTAGCGGTGGGGGTGGGCGGCCCGGTCGGCCGTGAACAGCTCCCGGGCCGGTCCCAGCTGCGCAGGTACTTGTCGTACCGGAGGTGGCGGGGGAGGGGTAGCGCTGCGGGGTGCTGCACATCTGCGCTGCCACGGCGTCCCGGCCGGCGCGGGCCAGGTCGGCGAGCACGGCGGCGCCCCCGGGGCAGTCCAGCAGCGGACCGGACAGGCCGCGCAGCACGGCCCGGCTGAGGCCGGAGGAGGCGCAGTACTCGTCGAGCGGACGGGACGTCACCAGCACGGCGGCTCCCTCGCGGACGGGCGGTGCACCGGGGCGATGGCCCGGGCGCGGTACGGCTCATCGGACCACGGCCTCCGGAGGCCCGCATCCGGGCTGCCGGGGCCGTGGGGGCCGCACCCTGAGGGGCAGTCGGCTCAGCGGCCGCCGAGCAGGCCGCGGGCGGCGAGCCGGTTGACCGCGGTGAGCCCGCGGACCAGCTGCGGGGTGAGCAGCACCAGCACGATGCCGAGGGCGCAGACGCCCGCGATCTGGGCCGGGGTGGTGACGTAGAGCTCGTGGTGGCGCCCGGCGTCGGTGGTGAAGTCGTACACCCGGTAGCCCGGCCAGTCGGTGTACCGGGCGAAGACCCAGTGGTAGAGCGGGTACAGCGCGACCACCCAGCCGGTCACCAGGAAGGTCACGGTGACGGCGAAGCTCAGCACCGCCCAGGGGAACATCAGCACCTGGTGCAGCACCGCACGCCAGCCCGCGCCGTCGGCGATCCGGTCGGTGACGGTGCCCCAGAAACCGGTGCGCTTCGGGACGACGGGCGCGGGCGCGGCGACCGGCGTGCCGAGCAGGACGCGGGCCCGGTGCCGCTCCAGCGCGCCGAAGCCCCGTGCCTGCACGAGCAGCAGGGCCAGCACCGGCAGGCCGAGTGCGGTGACGAGCAGGCCGAGCCCGGTGCAGAACAGGGCGACGGCGACGACGAAGGCCGCGATCGCGATCGGCAGGCCGGTGAGGACGAAGCCGACCTCCCGGTAGGTGGCGGCCGCGAACGGCGCCCGCAGGAAGCCGGGCCGGCGCCCGGCGGGCACGTCGCCCGGGTACGGCGCGGCGGTCTGGTGCAGCGGTGCGGTGGTCATCTGTGGCCCCTCGGTGTCCGTTCGGACTGACGACTCCACGGTGCCGGAGCGGGGCGCCCGGGGTAATCCGGCCCACCGGCGGCTCAGGGGTGGGGTTCTCCCCACCCCCGTGCTGCGGCGGGCCGCACCCACTCGTCCTCCAGCAGCGAGAACAGCAGCGAGTCCCGCCACGCCCCGCGCACCAGCAGGTCGTGCCGGATCCGGCCCTCCGGCCGGAAACCGGCCCGGGTCAGCACCCGCACCGAGGCGGCGTTCTCCGGGGCGACCCGGGCGGCGAGCCGGTGCAGACCGAGCGTCCCGAAGCCGAACCCGCAGAGCAGCGCGAGGACTTCGCCCGCGTAACCGTTTCCCCAGGTGTCCCGGCGCAGCACGCAGCCGAGGGAGGCGGCGCGGGTGCCTTCGAGTTCGAGGACGGCCTGGCCGATCGGCGGGTCCCCGCCGTCCCGCTCGGCCGGGGCGACGGCGAGCTGGTAGACGGTGCGCGGGTCCTGCTCGGCCTCGTCGAGCGAGAGCTCGATCTGATCGGCGCACTCCTCCTCGTCGCAGACCTCGTACCCGAGGTGCCGGACGGCCTCCGGGTCGCCGAGGACGGCGTGCAGGGCGAGGACGTCCTCCGGGGCCAGCCGGAACTCGCGGATCGCCAGGCGCGGTCCCACCAGGAGGACCTGGCGGTCCGTCCGGACCTGTTCGGCTGTCATGGCCGCCGACCCTACCCCGGCCGGCCCGGCCGCACCCCCGGCCCGCGGCGGGCCCGGGTGCCGCGCGCCGGACCCCGCACCGGCTACGGTACCGGCGTGGACGACGAAGACCTGCAGCTCATCCCCCGTACCCGCGCCGGGTCCCTGCTCGCCTGGGCGGACGCCGAGGCGCTGCCCCCGGTGCCGGAGGAGGCCGCCCAGCAGGTCCTGACCCTGCTGGAACTCGGCGGCGCACCGCTCCACGACGGCTGGCCCGAACTCGGCTCCGCCGTGGTCGAACAACTGCTCCACGAACGGCTCCACCTGTACGTCCAGCCGGAGGGCGACCCCGGCGCGTACGGCGAGACCGTCCGGCTGCTGATCGACCACCAGCGGGCCGCCCGGCGGCTCAACGCCAAGCGGCAGGAACGGCTGCACGCCGAGGCGGAATGGCAGGGCGAACTGCTCGGGACGCTGCTGCGGCGGCCGCAGCTGCTGACCTGGCCCCGGCTCTACACGCTGCTGCTGCGGGCGGACGGGGTGGACACCGCGGACACCGATGCGGTGCGGGCCTGGCTGGACGGTTTCCGCGCCCTGGAACCCGAGGACCGGGCGGCGGCGTACGCGGCCCTGGTCGACGGCGGCGCACTGGACCCGATGACCGGGGCGGACGCCGCACTCGGCTGGGGCGAGGCGCATCTGCTGTCGATCGGCATGGCGACGGACGGGGCGCGGCGACTGCTGGAGTACGGGCTGATGCAGCGCAGCTACCGGAACCTGGCGGCGCTGACCGCACAGGGCGAGCCGATGCCGTACGAGCTGCGGGGGGAGTTCGAGGACTTCGAGCAGGTCGTGGCGGACGTCGCGCTGTGGCTGTGCGGGCAGTGGACCGTCCCGGGACTGCCGGCCCTGCTGCTCACCGAGTACCCCGACCTGGCCCCCGAACCCGGCACCGCCGAACTGGAGGCCTACGCGGCAGCCCGCCGGGAAGGTCACGAGGAGTAGGCGAAGCGGGGCAGCGCCCCTGAGGTGCTGCCCCTGGAGGTCGCAGCCCTTGGGGTGGCTGCCTCCGGGGTGTCGGTCAGGGCTGGACGCCGTGGGAGCGGAGCCAGCCGAGGGGGTCGACGGGGGCACCGCCGGCGGGGCGGACCTCGAGGTGGAGGCGGGGGGTGGTGACGCTGCCGGTGGCGCCGACCGTGCCGAGGACGGTGCCGCGCTCGACCGGGCCGTCGGTGACCGCGAGCCGGTTGAGGTGGCAGTACCAGACCTCGGTGCCGTCGGGCAGGGTCTCGACGATCCGGTAGCCGTAGGAGCCGGCCCAGCCGGCCGAGGTGACGGTGCCGCTGCCGACGGCGGTGACCGGGGTGCCGGTGGCGGCCTGGAAGTCGAGGCCGGTGTGCAGGTGGGCCCAGTGGCCGCTGGGGCCGTACTGGGCGCCGAGGGTGTAGCCGCTGGTCGGCAGGGCGAGGGCGGTGGCCTCGACGGCGGCCTGGGCGGCGCGGCGGGCCTCGGCCTCCTGCGCGGCGGCGAGGCGGGCGGCCTCGTCTGCGGCGGTGCGGTGGTCGGCCTGCTGCTGGATGCGGGCGAAGAGGGCGAGGCCCGGGTCGGCGGAGTCGGCGGCCTGGTCGGGCGCGCTCACGGCGGGTTCGGCCGCGGCGGCCGGGCCGGCGGCGGCCGCGGTCATGCCGGCGGCGCCGAGGGTGGCGGCCACGGTGGCGGTGACGCCCAGCAGCGGGCTGCCGCCCCTGGTCTGCCGGGGCATCCGGTGGCGGGCCTGGTCGGCCTGCTCCCAGGGGTGGTCGAGGAGCCGGGTGGCTGCGGCGGCGGAGTCCGCCGAGTGCGTCGACGCCACGGGGGCGCACTCCTTTCCTTCCCTCGCCGACCGGGTTAGCTGACGGGTTCGGAGCAGGAAGGTCTCCTACGGCTGGGCCACCGGCCCGGCCGATTCACCCCAAGGAAGGTGGTTCCCCGGCTCCCGTGACCACCGGCGAAGGCAGCCGCGGGATTGAGCGACACGCGCACGGTGCCGTGTCGGTACGGCGTTGCCGACCGCGCTGCGTTATCAAACGTTAATGCTAGGCACGCCTTGATTCCAAGCGTCTGCGACGGTGGATTCGTAAGGGCTACGCGCAGGATGGGCGATTTGCCATGGATTGTGAATCAGTCCCTGACGGAGGGTGATCGCCCCCCTCGGGGTGAGTATCCGTACTCATGCGGGCCGGTGCCCGCTCCGGGACCCTGCAAGGCATGAGCGCACCGATGCAGTCCCGCACCACGGCCGCCTACTACGTGCAGGCCGTCCTGTCCTTCGCCCTCGCCACGGCCGCCCTGGCGATCGGGATCGCCCGCCTCCCGGTGGACGCCTGGATGCGCGCCTTCCTGGCGGTCGCCCTGCTGTACGTGATCACGTCCTCGTTCACGCTGGCCAAGGTGGTCCGCGACCGCCAGGACGCCGGGGAGCTGGTGTCCCGGGTGGACCAGGCCAGGCTGGACAAGCTGCTGGCCGAGCACGACCCGTTCCGGGCCGACAGCCTCTGAACCCCCGCGGGCCCGGCCCGCGGCGGTCAGCCGGCGGAGGCGGCCCGGGCCTGCTTGGCGGCGAAGGTCTCGCCGCCGGCCGCCCAGTTCCCGGCCGGGATCTCCTCGACGACGACCCAGACCTTCTCCGGGTCCGTGCCGGTCGCCCGGGCGTAGGCGGCGGTGAGCTCGCGGGCGATCTCGGCGCGCTGCTCCTCGGTGCGGCCGGCCAGCTGCTTGACGGTGATGAGGGGCATGACGCCTCCGGTCTCTCGGTTCCCGCGGTCCGCCGAAAGCTACCGCAGCCGGCACGCGCCGCCGCGCCGCCCTTGACGGCTAAGGCTATTAGCAATAGCTTTATGGCTACGGGCAATCAGCCGCGTCAGCGAGGCCAAGGAGGCCGGCCGTGAACGACACCCAGCACGCCCCGCAGACCCGCCACCTGGACGTCCCCGGCGGCCGCCTGGCGTACGACGACACCGAGCAGGGCGCCGGCACCCCCGTCGTCCTGCTGCCCGGGATGCTCGACCTGCGGTCGGCCTACCGGCACCTGCACCCGCTGCTCACCGCCGCCGGACACCGGGTGGTCACCATGGACCTGCGCGGCATGGGCGAGTCCTCGACCGCGTGGGACGACTACTCGCCGACCGCGATCGCCGGCGACGTCCGCGCCCTGCTCGACCACCTGGGCATCGACCGCGCCGTCCTGGTGGGCAGCTCGTACACCGGCGCCACCGTCGTCCGGGTCGCCGCGGACGCACCGGAGCGGGTCGCCGGGATCGTCCTGGTCGACGCCTTCTTCGAGAACTTCCCGCCGAACCTGCTGCAGAAGGCCGTGGTCGGCCTGCTCGGCCCGGCCGTCACCTGGTTCCCCGGCCTGTGGGGCGCCGCGCAGAAGTTCTACTTCCCGACCGCGCGGCCCGCGGACTTCGACGCCCAGCGGGCCCGGCTGGTCGCCGCGCTGAAGCAGCCGGGGCGCCGCCGGGCGGTCCGCGGCTACGTCCGCGGCGACTCCGCGCCGACCGGCTGGGGCGCGGACGTGCGGTGCCCGGCGCTGGTCGTCATGGGCAGCCGGGACCCGGACTTCCCCGACCCGGCGGCGCTCGCCGAGCGGCAGGCCTCGGCGCTGCGCGGGCGTATGGTGATCATCGAGGGCGGCGGCCACTACCCGATGGCCGGGTACCCGCAGGCCACCGCCGACGCCCTGCTGCCCTTCCTGGCCGAAGTGAACGAGGTCGCCTGATGCCCCGGGCCGGACTGACCCCCGCCGCCGTCGTCGACCGCGCGCTGGAACTCGTCGACGAGCAGGGCCCGGAGGCCCTCACCCTGGCCGCGGTCGCCGGCCGGGCCGGGGTGGCCACCCCCTCGCTCTACAAGCACGTCACCGGCGGTCTCGCCGAACTGCGCCGGCTGATCGCCGTCCGGGTCACCGACGAGCTGACCGAACGGCTGTCCCGGGCGGTGCTCGGCCGCGGCGGCGACGAGGCGCTCGCGGCGCTGATCGACGCCTACGTCGACTACGCGGTGCAGTACCCGTCGCGCTACGCGGCCCTGCCGCAGGCGCCGCAGGACGACCCGGCGTCGACTGCGGCGGCCGGCCGGCTGGTCGAGGTGATCCTGGCGGTGCTGCGCGGGTACGGGCTGGCCGGCTCCGAGCTGATCCACGCCACCCGGACGGTCCGTGCCGCGGCGCACGGCTTCGCCTCGCTGAGCACCGCCGGCGGGTTCCGGCTGGCCGAGGACGTCGCGACCACCCGGCAGCGGCTCACCGGGGTGCTGGTCGCGGGCCTGCGCGACTGGCCGCGCTGAACCGCCCGTGACCCGGCGGCGTCCCGCGCGTTGTGCAGGGCATGAAGAAGCGCAGCATGCTCGCCTTTGCCTCGCTCGCCGTCGGCGTCGTCGCCTCGCTGACCGCCCCGAGCGCCCACGCCGACGGGCCGCAGCACCGCACCGGTGACGCCAGGACGGTCACCGGCACCGAGCTCCCGGACACCGCCGCCGCCGAGGAGGCCGCCGAGGACGCCGACCTCGCCTGAGCCCGGGCGGCCCGCCGCCGCCCACCCCCGCTCCCCACGGGCCCGCGCCGACCGGCGCGGGCCTCCGTGCCGTCCGGGGCGGTGCGCCGGGCCGGGCGGGCGGTGTGCCGGGCGGCACAGCCCCGACCGGGTTGACGCGGGGCGGGTCGGCGGCGGATGGTTCTGGGGCACTCCGCCCCCGCACCAGGACCGCGCCATGGACACCCTCACCGACCGCCTCCGCAGCAACCTCGACGGCCAGCCGATGCTGGCGACCCTGGGGGTGGAGATCGTCGAGCTGGCCCGCGGCCGGGTGGTGCTCGACCTGCCCGTGCGGCCCGCGGTGACCCAGCAGAACGGCTTCGTGCACGCCGGCGCCATCTCCACGCTCGCCGACGCGGCGGCCGGGGCGGCCGCGCTCTCCCTGATGCCCGAGGGCAAGGACGTGCTCAGCGTGGAGTTCAAGCTCAACCTGCTCAGCCCCGGGGTGGGCGAGCGGCTGCGGGCCATCGGCACGGTCGTCCGCAGCGGACGGACCGTCACCGTGGTCGGCGCCGAGGTCCGTTCGATCACCGGCGGCGTCCCCGGCAAGGAGGTCGCGCTGCTCCAGGGCACGATGATCGCCGTGGAGCACGCCCCGTGACCGCGGCCGGTCCGCGACGGCACGGCATCGTCACCGAATCGGGACACCGGACGCCGCCCGGCGGGGTAGGTCTGGAAGTGGACGGCCCGCACCGGCCCCGGTCCGGCGGCACCCGGCAGGAACACGGAGGACGTGGAGAGATGACCAAGACGGCCCGCAGCACCGCGCCTGCCACCCGGCTCATCCCCGGCCAGCGCCCGCCGGCCGAGCCGCCGTTCGTCCCGCCGGCGGCCGGTCCCGGCACCGGTCCGGTCTCCGCGCTGCGCCGTGCGTTCGCGGTGGCCCGCGGGCTGCGCACGCTGCGTCCCGTCCCGGCACGGGCCCAGGAGTCCTACGGCGAGGTCGACGGCCAGTGAGGATCGACGCGTCGGCGTGCGGCATTCCGCTTGATTGACGCGTTCAGATCACCGTTCCGGCGATCTGTTCACACATACGTAGGATCATCATCCTAGAATTCGCCGCGTGACGATGTCTCAGTGGTGCGCAGCGGCAGCCGTTGTCCTCGCCGTCCCCGCGGTCCTGACCGCCGCGAGGTACCGGGCCGTCACCCGCACCCTGCGCCGCCGGCTCGACGAGCAGCAGCACGAACTCGACTCCCTGCGCGGCCGGTTGGCCGGTGAGCTGGCCCGGCGCAGCGCCGAGGGCGCGGCCGTCCAGCGCGAGCAGGAGCTGACCGCCGGCACCCAGCGCGCCTTCCTCAGCGTCGCCCGCCGGATCCTGGTGATGGCCCACGACCAGCAGGCCGGGCTGGACGAGATGGAGCGCAACCACGACGACCCGGTGCTGCTGGAGGGGCTGCTCAAGGCCGACCACGCCGCCGCCCAACAGGCCCGGCTGGCCCAGACGCTGGCGGTGCTGTGCGGGGCCCGGGCCGGCCGGCACTGGCCCGAGCCGGTCGCGCTGGAGGACGTCGTCCGCGGTGCGCAGTCGCGCATCCTGCCGTTCCAGCGGGTCGTCGTCCGCAGCCGGTTGGAGACCGCGGTGGTGGGCGCCGCCGCGGAGGCGCTGATCCACGCGGTCGCCGAGCTGCTGGACAACGCCACCCGCTACTCGCCGCCCAGCACGCAGGTGTTCGTCACGCTGATGCCGGTGCACAACGGCGCCGTGATCGAGATCGACGACGCCGGTGTCGGCATGCCCGAGGGCGCGGTGGAGAAGGCCGCCGCGGCGTTGGCCGGCGGCGGCGGGCTGGAGGTGTCCCGGCTCGGCGAGGTGCCGCAGCTGGGCCTGGCCGCGGTCGGCCGGCTGGCCGAGCAGTACGGGTTCCGGGTCACGCTCAGCTCCGCGCCCTCGCCGTACGGCGGTGTGCGGGTGGTCCTGCTGCTGCCGAACGCGCTGCTCACCGAGCCGCTGCCGCACGCTCCGGCCGTCCCGGCCGCCGCGCCCGTCCCGTCCGCCGTCCCCTCGGCCCCGGCGACGCCGCTGTCGCCCGCGGCCCCCTCGGCACCGGCCGCCGCGGCACCGCAGGCCGCGCCCGCGGAGGGCGCGCTCCCGCGCCGCACCAACCGCCGCCGGGCCGCCCCCGCGCCCGGACGGCACGCCACCGAGCAGCCCGCCACCGCGGTGCCGCAGCGTTCCGCCCGGGAGGCGCAGGCCTTCATGGCGCTCTTCCAGGCCGGCACCGCCAGCGGCCGGTCGGCCACCGGCCGCACCACCCAGGACCAGCAGAACCCGCAGCACCAGCAGGACCAGCAGGACCAGCAGCACGGCACTCCGGCCGAGCCCGCCCCCGGGCCGGCCGGGACGCTTCCCGCCTCCCCCCAACACCCCCTGCGCGCAGGAGAGTTCTATGACCACCAATCCTGATCTCGGCTGGCTTCTCGCGGACATCGTCGCCGTGCCGGAGGTGCGGCACGCCGTCGTCGTCTCCAACGACGGGCTGGAGATCGGCCGCAGTGCCAAGATCGGCCGCGACGACGCCGAACGGCTCGCCGCCGCCTGCTCCGGGCTGCAGTCGCTCGCCCGCGGCGTGGCGCAGGGCTTCGGCGGACCGGGCAGTGCGACCCGGCAGATCGTCGTCGAGTACGGCGGCGGCTACCTGTTCATCGTCACCGCCGGGGCCGGCGCGCACCTCGCGGTGGTGACCGGCGAGGCGGTCGACGCCGGCCTGGTGGCCTATCAGATGCAGGTAATGGTCGAGCGGATCGGCACCCACCTGACCAGTCCGCCCCGGATCGAGCAGGCGGCCGGGGACGCGCGGTGAGCGGCCCGGTCCGGCCGTACGTGATCACGGGCGGCCGGAGCCGGCCCAGCCGGAACGTCCTGGCACTGGAGAGCCTGGTCTCCACCGTGCCCGGGGCGGACCTCGGCGAGGCCGAGCTCAACCGGGAACACCAGCGCATCCTGGCGCTCTGCGGGCGGTTGCTCGCGATCGCCGAGATCGCCGCCCACCTGCACCTGCCGCTCAGCGTGGTGAAGGTGCTGGTCGGTGATCTCTGGGACCTCGGCGCCGTCCAGGTCCTGCCCCCGGCCACCGCCGTCCACCGGTCGCCGGACGTCCCGCAGGCCGACCGCCTGCCCACGTCGCTCCTCGAGGAGGTACTCGTTGGCCTCCGCCAACTCCGCTGAGCCGTCCTATCTGCCCTCCACCGTGCAGGGCGCCGTCAAGGTCCTCGTCACCGGGCCCTTCGGCGTCGGCAAGACCACCCTCGTCGGGTCGCTCAGCGAGATCGCGCCGCTGCGCACCGAGGAGACCATGACCGCGGCCGGCGTCGGCATCGACGACCTCACCGGCCGGACGGGCAAGACCACCACCACCGTCGCCCTCGACTTCGGCCGGATCACCCTCAACCCGCAGCTCGCGCTCTACCTCTTCGGCACCCCGGGCCAGCAGCGCTTCTGGCCGCTGTGGGAGGACCTCTCGCGCGGTGCGCTCGGCGCGATCGCCCTGGTGGACACCCGCCGGATCGGCGAGAGCTTCGACGTGCTCGGCCAACTGGAGGAGCAGGGCATCCCGTTCGCGGTGGCGGTCAACGTCTTCCCGGACACCGTGCGCCACTCCGAGCAGGAGCTGCGCGACGCGCTCGACCTGCTGCCCGACGTGCCGATCCTGCACTGCGACGCCCGCGACCGGCAGGCCGCCTACGACGTGCTGATCGACTTCGTCGCCCATCTGCACGCCACCGCCGTACTGGAGCTCCAGCCATGACCAGCCCCCTGCCGGAGACCGGCCCGGTGCCGCCGCCCGGCTGCCCGATGCACCAGGCCGGCGGCGGCCGCCCCGCGCCGCTGTACGGCCCGGCGGTCTCCGACGACCCGCACGGCCTGTACGCCCGGCTCCGCGAGCAGTACGGGCCGGTCGCCCCGATCGAGCTGGAGCCGGGCGTCGAGGCCTGGCTCGTCCTCGGCTACCCCGAGCTGCTCGAACTCACCCGCAACGAGGCGCTGTTCTCCAAGGACTCGCGGCGCTGGCGGGTCGCCCGGGAGGGCCGGCTGGCCGCGGACTCCCGGCTGCTGCCGATGACCGCCTGGCGGCCCACCCTGCTCAACCTGGACGGCTCCGAGCACCAGCGGCTCCGCTCGGCCGTCGCCGACACGCTGTCGAGGATCGACCACCGGCAGCTGCGCACCACCACCGAGGCGGCGGCCAACGCGCTGATCGACGGCTGGGGCCCGGACGGCACCGCCGACCTGATCGCCCAGTACGCCCGACGGCTGCCGCTGCTGGTCTTCACCCAGCTGCTCGGCCTGCCCGCCGAGGCCGGCCCCCACCTGATCGAGCTGATCAGCCACTTCGTGGACAGCAGCGAGAAGTCGGTGCGGGCCAACGCCGAGTTCCAGGCGATCCTGGTCGACCTGGTGCGGCGCCGCCGCGAGCAGCCCGGCGCCGACCTCACCTCCTGGCTGCTGGCGCACCAGGCGGGCCTGACCGACGAGGAGGCGGTGCACCACCTGGTGGTGATCCTCGTCGCGGGCAACGAGACGACCATCAACTGGACGGGCAACGCGCTGCGGCTGCTGCTGACCGACCGTCGCTTCCGCTCCACGCTGACCGGCGGGCGCCTCAGCGTCTCGGACGCCCTGGACGAGGTGCTCTGGCGGGACCCGCCGACGCAGAACTTCCCCGGCCGGTGGGCGACCGGCGACACCGTGCTGGGCGGCCAGTACATCAGCGCCGGCGACATGCTGGTGCTCGGCCTCGCCGGGGCGAACGCGGACCCCGCGGTGCACGGCCCGGACGGCATCGGCGGCAACCGGGCGCACCTCGCCTGGGGCGCCGGCCGGCACGTCTGCCCGGCCCAGCACCCGGCCCGGCTGATCGTCGAGACCGCCGTCGAGACCCTGCTGCACCGGCTGCCGGACCTGCAGCTCGCCGTCCCGGCAGCCGAGTTGAAGTGGCGGCCGTCGCCCTGGTCGCGCGCCCTGGTCGACCTGCCGGTGCTGTACAGCGCGTTCTCCCCGCCCCGCCCCGCCGCGTCCGAAAGGCCGACATGGACACCGCCGACCGTCCCGCCCCCGTCAGACTCGACCCCTTCGGACGCGACCAGCACACCGAGAACGCCCGGCTCCGGGAGGCCGGGCCGGCGGTCCTGGTGGAACTCCCTGGCGGGGTGGTGGTCTGGGCGATAACCCACCACGACACCCTGCAGGAGCTGCTCGCGGACCCGCGGGTCGGCAAGAACGCGCAGCTGTGGACGACCTTCCGCGAGGGCCGGCTGCCCGAGGGCTGGCCGCTGCTGAACTTCGTCACGGTGCCCGGCATGGTCACCGCGGACGGCGCCGACCACCGCCGGCTGCGCGGCCTGGTCACCCAGGCGTTCACCCCGCGCCGGATCGCCGAGCTGGCGCCCGCGGTCGAGGCCCGTGCCGAGCGGCTGCTCGACGGACTGGCCAGCCTGGAGGGCGAGTTCGACCTGCGGGAGCACTTCGCCTACCCGCTGCCGATGCAGGTCATCGGTGAACTCCTCGGCCTGGACGTGACGCAGCAGGACGAACTGCACGAGCTGTCCGACACCCTGGTGTCCAGCTCGGCGACCCCGCAGGCCGCGATCGCCGCCCAGCAGGGCCTGTTCGCGCTGCTCGGCTCGGTGATCGCCGCCAAGCGGGAGAAGCCGGGCGACGACCTCACCACCGACCTCATCGCCGCCCGCGAGGAGGGCGACCGGCTCTCCGAGCAGGAGCTGGTGGGCACCCTGCTGCTGATGCTGGTCGCGGGGCACGAGACCACGCTGAACCTGATCACCAACGCGGTGCGGGCGCTGCTGGCCCACCCGGACCAGCTGCGGCTGGTGCTGGACGGGAAGGCCACCTGGTCGGCGGTGGTCGAGGAGACGTTGCGGTACGACTCGCCGGTCGGCCAGTTCCCGCTGCGCTACGCGGCCGAGGACATCGAGGTCGGCGGGGTGCTGATCCGCCGCGGCGAGGCGCTGCTGGCCTCGTACGCGGCCGCCGGGCGTGACTCGGGGCACCACCCGGAGGCGGACCGGTTCGACGTCACCCGGGCGCCGTCCCGGCACCTGTCCTTCGGGCACGGACCGCACTTCTGCCTGGGTGCCGGGCTGGCCCGGCTGGAGGCGGAGACGGCCCTGCGCGGGCTGTTCGGCCGCTACCCGACCCTGGTGGCGGCGGAGGGACCGGCCCCCGAGCCGATCGCCTCGTTCGTCTCCAACAGCGTGCGGAAGCTGCCGGTGCGGATCGGCTGACGCTCGGGCGGTCGATTCGGGGGCGCGTGGGGGGAGGTGCCCCCAGCGCCCCTGTGCGGCATCCCGTGCGCCCTCGAAGGCCGTCCTAGGCCGGGGTGATGCGGCCGTGGACGAGGCGTACCAGGGCGGCGTGCACGTCGTCGAGGCTGCGGTCGGGCTGGAAGGCCAGCCAGTCGAGGGCGACCACCAGCACCATGCCGAACAGCGCCGAGGCGATCAGCTGGGTGTCCAGGTCGTCCGAGAGCAGGCCCTCGCCGACGGCCTCGTCGAGCACCGCTGCGACCACGGCGACGGCGCTGTCGCGCATCATCCGCAGCGACTCGTGCCAGGCCCGGTTGGTGCGCCAGGTCTCGGCGACGAACAGCTGCGCGAAGGACGGGTAGGCGGCGATGAAGACCAGGCCGGCCCGGATCATCGCGTCGAGGCCCTCCATCGGAGGTCTGCCCTCGGCGGCCTCCCGCAGCGAGTCGGTGAGCAGCCCGGTGCCGTGCTTGAGCAGGCCCTCGAACAGCTCGGTCTTGCTGGCGAAGTTGTAGTAGACGGTGCCCTTGGCCACCTGGGCGCGTTCGGCGATCTCGTCGACGGTGGTGGCGGAGAAGCCCTTCTCGGCGATGAGGGTGACGGCGGCCTCGTACAGCTTCTGCCGGGTCGCGCTGCGGCGTTGGCTCATGGGTGCTTCCGGAGGGTGGGGGACGCCGGCGCCGAGGGGCGCCGGGTGGGTGGGGAACGAAGAATGCCGGGCGCGCGGATCGTACCGCGCGCCCGGCAGGGTCCTGCGGAGTGTCAGAGGGACAGCTCCGGGTGCAGCCGGGAGAGCGTCCAGACCTGGCGGCGGCGGGCGGTCAGCACGGTGAGCGCGAGCGCGCCGGCCCAGAAGGCGGCGAGCACGGCGCTGCCCGTCCACACGACGGTGAGGTCGCCGCCGCTGATCAGCCTGCGCAGTCCGGCGACCACGTAGGTCATCGGCAGGAAGGGGTGGATCGCGTTGAAGAAGCCGGGGCTGGACTCGACCGGGTAGGTGCCGCCGGCCGAGGTGAGCTGCAGCATCAGCAGGGCGAGGGCGAGCAGCCGGCCGGCCGGGCCGAACCGGGCGTTGATCCACTGCATCAGGGCGGTGAAGCAGAGCACGGTGAGCGCGAGGTAGCCGAGCAGGCCGGCCGTCCGCTCGGGCTGCAGGCCGAGGCCCCAGTGCAGCACGCCGATCAGCGCGGCGGCCTGGGCGAGGCCCATCGCGGCGGCGGGCAGCCAGCCGGCCAGTGCCACCCGCCAGGAGGGGGCGTTGCCGGCGAGGGCGCGCGGGCCGAGCGGGCGCATCAGCATGTAGGTCACCATCGCGCCGACCCACAGCGCGAGCGGCACGAAGTACGGGGCGAAGCCGGTGCCGTAGTTGGGCGCCTTGTTGAGCTCCTGGCGGGCGAGGGCGACGGGGTCGCTCATCGCGGCGGTGCGGGCGGCGCGCTGGCCGTCGGTGTAGTCGGGGATCTTCGCGGCGCCGTCCTGCAGCCCGGTGGCGAGCTTGCCGGAACCGTCGGCGAGGGTGCCGAGGCCGTCGTCGAGGCGGGCGGCGCCGTCGGCGAGCCGGCCGGTGGCGGAGTCGAGGGCGGTCATGCCGGTGGAGAGCCGGTAGATGCCGCCGGAGAGGCGGTGGGCGCCGTCGTCGAGGCGGCCGAGGCCGCTGTCGAGGCCGCGGATGCCGGTGAGGGCGGCGGCGGTGCCCTGCTTGATCTTGGCGGCGCCGTCGGCGACCTGGTGGGCGCCGTCGTCGAGGCGGTGCAGGTCGGCGACCTTGGCGTCGAACTTCGCGGCGAGGTCGGGGTCGGAGAGCTTCCGGGCGGCCGTCTGCACGTCGTCGGCGAGGGCCGCGACCTCGTCCAGCTTGGGCGTCGCCCGGTGGATCAGGGCGTCGGTGTCCTCGGCGGCGGTGACCAGGCGGTGGCCGATCTTCGAGAGCTCGGCGTCCTCCCGGCAGTCGCCGGCGTCGTGGCCCGGGGCGGGCGTGCCGCCGGGGCAGTTCCGGGCGTACCTGGCGTCGATCTCGCCGGACACCTTGCGGGCGTCGGCGAGGACGGCCGCGGAGCGGGCGGGCAGGTCCTTCAGGTCGGTGGAGAGCTTCGCGGCGGCTTCGGCGGTGAGTCGGGCGGCGGTGCGGATCTGCTCCGGGTACGTGTGCAGCACCGGGGAGATCTTGCGGGCCAGCGGGTCGACCTCGTCGGTGAGCTGCTGGGTGCCGTCGGCGACCTGCCGGGCGCCGGTGGTCAGCTTGGCCAGGCTGTCGTCGATCCGGGCGATGCCGTCGTCGAGGCTGCTGCTGCCCTGCTTGGCCTTGTCCAGGCCGTCGGCGAGGTCGGCGGCGCCGGTGCGGGCGGTGCGGCCGCCGGCGGCGAGCTGCTCGGTGCCGTCCTTGGCGCGGGCGGTGCCGTCGGCGAGCTCCGCCGAGCCGTCGTGGGCCCGGTTGGCGCCGTCGGCGAGCTGGTGGGCGCCGGTGGCGGCCTGCGCGGTGCGGTCGTGCAGGTCGGAGAAGCCGAGGAAGATCTTGTCGTAGAACCCGGCGGAGGCCTTGGCGCTGGCGGCGGCCCGGACTTCCCCGAACACCGTCTTGGAGATCGAACCGACGACGTAGTTGTTGGAGTCGTTGGTGCGCACCTGGAGGGTGCCGCGCTCCGGGTGGTCGCCGTTGCTGCTGGCGATGCCGGCGCTGAAGCCGGCGGGGACGGTGAGGGTCAGGTAGTAGCGGCCGGTGGCGAGGCCCTTCTCGGCGTCGGCGGCGGTGGTCTCCTGCCAGTCGAAGGTGTGGCTCTGCCGGAGCCCGGCGGTCAGGTCGTGTCCGGCGTCGACCCGGTTGCCCTCGACGGTGACGGCGCGGTCCTCGTTGACGAGGGCGACCGGCAGCTTGTCGAGGCGGCCGTACGGGTCCCAGAACGACCAGAGGTAGAGCGCGCCGTAGAGCAGCGGGAGCAGCAGCAGGGCGGCCATCGCGGCGCGGGGCAGCCGGCCGCGGGAGAAGCGGCCGAACTCCAGGCGGGCCAGGCTAAGCGCGCGCATCGGCGGCCTCCTCCTCGGGTGCCGCGGCGGTCCCCGCGGGATCGTCGGTGCGGATCTCGACGGGCGCGGTGCGCGCGATCAGGTCGGCGAGGCCGGCGGCGCGTCCGGCGTCGGCGGTGGTGGCCAGCACGGTGGTGCCGCGGTCGGCGACGTCGCGGAGCAGCTGCCAGGCGGCGCGGCGGGCGGTGTCGTCGAGGCGGTCGTCGATGTCGTCGACGCAGAGCAGCCGGGGCCCGCCGATCAGGGCGAGCGCGGTCGAGAGCCGCAGGCGGTCGAGCGCGCCGAGTTCCCGGGCGGGGGTGCGCAGCCCTTCGGGGAGGGTCGCGGGGTCGAGGCCGGCGGCGGCGAGCGCGTCGGCGGCCCGCCGGTCGGTGCCGCGGCGCACCAGGGGGGCGAACGGGCGTCCGTACAGGTGGAGCTGTTCGCGCAGGTGGGCGGCGACGCTGAGCGCCGGGTCGGGCTCGTTGACGCCGGGGACGGGGCCGAGGGCGGCGATCCGGCGGACCTTGGCGGCGTGCCGGGGCAGTTCGAGGCCGTCGACGGCGGCGCTGCCGCCGGTGGAGCGCATCCGTCCGGCGAGGGTCAGCAGCAGGGAGGTGCGGCCGGTGCCGGCCTCGCCCTCCAGCGCGACCAGGGCGCCGGGTGGCGCCTCGAATCCGACGTCCCGGTAGACCCAGCCCCGTGCTCCGCGCAGTGACAACGCCTCGGCGCGGACGGCGGCCCCGGTGGTGTTCCGGTCGGCCATGGCTCCCCTCCCCCGTTTTTGAACTGACCAGTCAGTTCAAATATAGGGGCACCGCGGGTCCGGTCCCCACCGGACCGGACCCGACGGACTGTGAGATGGCTTACGGCTGCCCCGCATCGGCGGCCGGACACCTCCGGGACGGGCCCTCAGGCCTGCTTCGGGGCCGGGCTCAGCCGGGAGGTGATGGCGATCCGGTTCCACGAATTGATCGCGATGATCAGGGCGATCAACTGCGCCAGCTCCTGCTGGTCGAAGTGCTTGGCGGCCTCGTCGTAGACGGCGTCCGGCACGTGCCCCTGGGTGACCAGGGTGACGGCCTCGGTGAGGGCGAGGGCGGCGCGCTCGCGGGCGGTGTACCAGGGGGCCTCGCGCCAGGCCGGCAGGGTGGCGAGCCGGTGCTCCTGCTCGCCGCCCTTGCGGGCGTCGGTGGTGTGCATGTCCAGGCAGAACGCGCAGCCGTTGATCGCCGAGGCGTGGATCTTGACCAGCTCGGCCAGCGCGGGCTCGATCCCGGCCCGGGCGGCGCGGTCCAGGTCGATCATGGCGCGGTAGAAGCCGGCGGCCTGCTCGGGCAGGGAGATCCGCTGGACGGGGGCGGGGACGTAGGCAGTCTCGTCGATGGTCATGGGTCCCACGCTAGGAGCGAAGTGGCCCGCGGGTGTGGTTCATTGGCGGCATGGAATCCTGGGCCACTTTCGGCGGCGACCTGCACCTCGACCTGACCGCGGGGCGCTCCCGGGGCCTGGGCCTGCGGGCCGCCCTGGAGGACGCGCTGCGCGAGGCCGTCCGCACCGGGCGGCTGCCCCGGGGCACCCGGCTGCCGTCCTCCCGGGAGCTCTCCCGGGACCTCGGCATCGCCCGGAACACCGTGGCGGAGGCGTACGCCCAGCTCTCGGCCGAGGGCTGGCTGGCCTCCCGGCAGGGCTCGGGCACGGTGGTGGCGGACCGCGGCACCCCGTCCGTGCCGGCCCCCGCCTCGCCGGCGCCGCGCACCCCGGCCGTCCGGCACGACCTGATGCCGGGCCGTCCGGACGTCTCGCGCTTCCCGCGCTCCGCCTGGCTGGCGGCCGCCCGGCGGGCCCTGGCCACCGCCCCGCACGAGACCTTCGGGTACACCGACCCGCGCGGCCGGATCGAGCTGCGGCGCGCCCTGGCCGGCTACCTCGCCCGGGTCCGCGGCGTGCGGACCGACCCGGAGCGGCTGCTCGTCTGCGCCGGCTACACCCAGGGCCTCGGTCTGCTCTGCGAGGTGCTGCGCGAGCAGGGGGTGGGCACCGTCGCGGTCGAGGAGTACGGGCTGCCGCCGCAGCTGGAGGTGCTGTCCGCCAAGGGCCTGGCCACCGCGGCCCTGCCGCTGGACGCCGGCGGCGCCCGGACCGACCTGCTGGCCGGCACCGGCGCCGGGGCGGCGGTGCTCACCCCGGCGCACCAGTTCCCCACCGGGGTGCCGCTGCGGGCCGCCCGGCGGGCGGCCGCCGTCGCCTGGGCGCGGGAGAGCGGCGGGCTGGTGATGGAGGACGACTACGACGGGGAGTTCCGCTACGACCGCCAGCCGGTCGGCGCGATGCAGGCGCTGGACCCGGAACGGGTGGTGCACGCGGGCACGGTGAGCAAGAGCCTGGCGCCGGGCCTGCGGATCGGCTGGCTGGCGCTGCCGGCCGCGCTGGTCGGCCCGGTGGCCCGCCGCAAGGAGCTGGCGGACGGCCAGTCCGGGGTGATGGACCAGCTGACCCTGGCCGAGCTGATCGCCTCCGGCGCCTACGACCGGCACGTGCGACGCAGCCGGCTGCAGTACCGGCGGCGGCGCGACCGGCTGGTGGCGGTGCTGGCGGAGCGGGCGCCGGAGGTCCGGGTCACCGGCATCGCGGCCGGCCTGCACGCGGTGCTGGAGCTGCCGCCCGGCTCGCTGGACGAGGAGGAGCTGCGCCGGCAGGCCGCCTGGTTGGGCCTCTCGCTGAACACCCTGGGCTGGTGCCGGGCCCCGTCCGCGGGCCCGGAGCCGGAGCGCCCGCCGGCCCTGGTGATCGGCTACGGCACCCCGTCGGACCGGGCCTTCGAGCCCGCCCTGGACGCGCTCTGCACCCTGATCCGGCTCTCGGCTCCCGGGCCGTGAGGCGCCGTCAGCCGTTCTTCCGGGAGCCGATCTCGAAGAGCAGGATGACGAAGCCGGCGAAGACGTGCGTGGCGACCATGTAGATCGAGGCGCGGATCAGCACCCGGCGGTCGGTGCGCCGCCCGGCGTCGGTGGTGGTGGGCTTGCTCATGTCCGTCCTCCTGGGGTGTCGGGCCGGTCGAACGCCGGTCAGATCCGGGGTGCGTCGCCGAGGCACAGGTCGCCGCCGGGGCTCTGCAGCAGGGTGTGCAGGAACAGCAGCTCGACCCCGCCGGGCGTGTCGGCGGCGATGCAGTGCGGGGTGAGCGAGTCGAAGTGCGCCGAGTCGCCCTCGTCGAGGTGGTGGACGTTCTCGCCGAGGGTGAGCCGCAGCCGCCCGCGCAGCACGTAGAGCCACTCCTCGCCGGGGTGCACCCGGACGACGGCGTCCTGCACGCTCGGCGGCACCTGGACGCGCAGTGCCTGCAGGGCGCGGCCGGGCGCGCCGGCCCGCCGGTAGCCCCAGCCGCCGGCCAGCCCGGGCTCGATGGCGCCGCCGCGGACCACCGGGTCGGGCTCTCCGGGCTGCTCGCCGAGCAGCCCGGAGACGGTGGTGCCGTAGGCACGGGCGAGACCGAGCAGCACGGGCAGCGAGGGCTGCCGCCGCCCGGTCTCCAACCGCGACAGATAGGCTGGGGAGAGGCCGACCCGGGCGGCAGCGCCCTCCAGGGTCAGCCGCCCGGCCGTCCGGTGCTCGCGCAGTCGCGCGCCGAGGCCCGCGACCTCCTGGTCGTCCGTCATGCGACCAGTCCACACCCGTCGTGCCTGCCGGGCAAGAAATTTGCCCCAGAGGCAAACCGCTCGACGTCTCAGCCGATCAGCGCCGGCTCCTCCGCCGTGCGGACGGTCCCGTTCCGCTCGCCGCCGCCGTTGTCCTGGGAGCCGGTCTGCCCGGCCGTCCGCGGGCGGTGCTTCGGCAGTGCCCCCATCAGCAGGAACACCAGCAGCAGGCCGCCGGCCACCCACCAGAGCGAGGCGGTGAACGCGGCCGTGAACGCCCGGCCGTCGGCGAGTTCGGCCGGCGCCGCACTGTCGACCACGCCGAAGAAGGCCACCGAGGTCAGGCCGAGGCCGAGCGCCACGCCCAGCTGGTTCACCGTGTTGACCAGGCCGGAGGCGGAGCCGGCGTGCTCCCGCGGCACCTCGGAGAGCACCGCGTCCGTCAGCGGCGCCACGATCAGGCCCATCCCGGCGCCCATCACCACGAGCGGCGCCGCCATCTGCCAGGGGGTGATGCCGGTGCCCAGCCACTCGGCGAGGACGAGGTACAGGAGGGTGCCCGCCGCCATCACCAGCGCGCCCGCCCGCAGCACCCCGCGGCCGAACCGCGGCACCAGCTTCTGCACCGAGAGCCCGGCGGCGGTGGAGACCGCCAGCGAGAACGGCAGGCCGGTCAGTCCGGCCCGCATGGGGCTCCAGCCGAGGCCGAGCTGCATGTAGAGCGTCCAGACCAGGAAGAACACGCCGCAGGCGGTGCCGTGGCCGAGCTGCACGCCGATCCCGGCGGCGAAGCTGCGCACCCGGAACAGCGAGAGCTCCACCAGCGGGGAGCCGTCCCGGCGGGACTTGGCCCGCTCGTACCGGACGAACAGCGCCAGCACGGCGAGGCCGCCCGCCATCACCGCGTAGCCCCACAGCGGCCAGCCGAGCTCCCGGCCCTGGGTCAGCGGGTAGAGCACCATCAGCAGGCCCGCGCTGGCCAGCGCCATGCCGACCAGGTCCAGCCGGAGCGCCTGCGGTGCCTTCGACTCGTCGATGAAGACCCGGCCGAGCAGCAGTCCGGCCGCGCCGACGGGCAGGTTGACCAGGAAGATCGGGCGCCAGCCGAGGCCGGCCACGTCCCACTCGGTGAGCAGCGCACCCAGCAGCGGCCCGGTCACCGCGCCCAGGCCCACCATCGCGCCGAACAGGCCGAACACCTTGCCGCGCTCCTCGGCGGGGAAGCCCGCGTGGACGATCGCCAGCACCTGCGGCACCATCAGCGCACCCGCCGCGCCCTGCAGCACCCGCGCCGCGACGAGCATGTCCGGCCCGGTCGCGAGGCCGCAGAGCGCCGAGGCGGCGGTGAAGCCGGCGATGCCCAGCAGGAAGAGCCGCTTGCGTCCGTAGATGTCGCCGAGCCGGCCGCCGGTGATGAGGCCGACCGCGAAGGCCAGCGCGTAGCCGGCGCTGATCCACTGCAGCGCGCTGAACGAGGCGCCGGTCTCCTCCCGGATGCTCGGCATCGCGATGTTCACGATGGTGACGTCCACCAGGTCCATCAGGCTGGCCGTCATCACCACGGCGAGCGCGAACCAGCGCCTGCGGTCGGGACGTTCGGGGGTCATGGTGCTCCTCGGAAGCGCGTGGGAGGTCTCGGGGGGAACGCTTCCGACGCTAGGCCGCGATTAGGCCGGATCCTGACCGCAATGTGCGCGAGACTCGGGGCCATGACCGACACACCCGCGCGGCTGCTGTCCCTGCTGTCGCTGCTGCAGACCCCGCGCGAATGGCCCGGCGGCGAACTCGCCGACCGGCTGGGCGTCAGCCCGCGCACCGTCCGGCGCGACGTCGAGCGGCTGCGCGACCTCGGCTACCCGGTGGAGGCCACCCGCGGCCCGGTCGGCGGCTACCGGCTGGTCGCCGGCACCGCGATGCCCCCGCTGCTGCTCGACGACGAGGAGGCGGTGGCGATCGCCGTCGGCCTGCGGACGGCCGCCGGGCACGCCGTGGACGGCATCGAGGAGGCGTCCGTCCGGGCCCTCGCCAAACTCGTCCAGGTGCTGCCGTCCCGGCTGCGGCACCGGGTCTCCGCGCTCGACACCGCGACCGTCCCGATGCTGCCCGGCGACGGCCCCCGGATCGACCCCGAGGACCTGGCCGTGCTCGCCTCCGCGGTCGCCGCCGGGGAGAAGGTCCGCTTCGGCTACCGCGCCCGCGACGACGCCGAGACCCGCCGCCTCGTCGAACCGCAGCGCCTGGTCTCGGCCGGCCGGCGGTGGTACCTGGTCGCCCACGACACCGACCGGGACGACTGGCGGCTCTTCCGCGTCGACCGGATCTGTGCCCCGCAGCGGACGGGGCTGCGCTGCGCCCCTCGCGAACTGCCGGGCGGGGACGCCGCGGCCTTCGTCGCGGCCCGGCTGGCCGGCCCGGCCCGCTCCTACCGCGCGGTCGCCACCCTGCACCTGTCGCACGCGGAGGCCGTGCGCCGCCTCCACCCGGGCGCCGGCGAACTGGAGCCGCTGGACGGGCGGCGCTGCCGGCTGCGCACCCGGGCCGACCCGCTGGAGTGGCTGGCCGTCCGGCTGATCACCCTGGGCTGCGAGTTCGAGGTCCACGAACCCCCGGAGCTGGTCGAGCACCTGCGCGCCCTGGCCGGCCGCGCGGCCCGCGCGGCCGGGCCGGCGGACTGAGCGTCAGGGCCGCGGGACGTTCCGCAGGTTCGACCGGGCCAGGTCGATCATCCGGCCGACGCCGCCGGAGAGCACGGTGCGGCCGGCGGCCAGGGCGAAGCCGCGGAGCTGGGCGGCGGTGATCTTGGGCGGGACGGCCAGGGCGTTGGGGTCGGTGACCACGTCGACCAGGGCCGGGCCGGGGCGTTCGAGCGCCTCGGCGAGCACCTCCCGGACCTTGGCCGGATCGGTGACCCGCTTGGCGGGGATGCCGGCCGCCCGGGCGATGGCGGCGTAGTCGACGTCGCCGTTGTCGACCTCCCACTCGGGGTAGCCGCTGACCAGCATCTCCAGTTTGATCATGCCGAGTGCGCCGTTGTTGAAGACGACGGTCTTGACCGGCAGCCGGTGCTTGGCGACGGTGAGCAGTTCGCCGAGCAGCATGCCGAGCCCGCCGTCGCCGGACATCGAGACCACCTGCCGCCCGGGGAAGGCCAGTTGGGCGCCGACGGCGTGCGGCAGGGCGTTCGCCATGGAGCCGTGCAGGAAGGAGCCGATCACCCGGCGGCGGCCGTTGGGGGTGAGGTAGCGGGCCGCCCAGACGTTGCACATCCCGGTGTCGACGGTGAAGACGGCGTCGTCGGCGGCGACCTCGTCGAGCACCGAGGCCACGTACTCGGGGTGGATCGGGGTGTGCTTCTCGATGTCCCGGGTGTAGGCGCCGACGACGGTCTCCAGGGCCTTGGCGTGCCGGGCCAGCATGCCGTCGAGGAAGCGGCGGTCGGAGCGCTGCGCGAGCAGCGGCAGCACGGCCCGCAGGGTGGCCGACACGTCGCCGTGCACGGCGAGTTCGAGCGGGACGCGGCGGCCGAGCCGGGTGGCGTCGTGGTCGACCTGGATCACCCGCCGGGTCGGCAGGAAGGAGTCGTACGGGAAGTCGGTGCCCAGCATCAGCACCAACTCGGCCTCGTGCAGCGCCTCGTGGCAGGCGCCGTAGCCGAGCAGGCCGCTCATGCCGACGTCGTAGGGGTTGTCGAACTGGATGTGCTCCTTGCCGCGCAGCGAGTGCCCGATCGGGGCCAGCAGGGTGGCGGCGAGCTTCATCACCTCCTCGTGGGCGTCGCGGCAGCCCGCGCCGCAGAAGAGCGTGACGGTGGCGGCCGACTCCAGGGCCACGGCGAGCCGCTGGACCTGGCCCCAGGGCGGGGCGGCGACGGCCTGCTCGGTCAGGAAGGACGAGCTGCCGGTGGGGCCGGCCGCGGGCAGCGCGGCGACGTCCCCGGGGAAGGCCAGCACCGCGACGCCGCGCGCCCCGAGGGCGTGCTGCACGGCCACCCGGATCAGCCGCGGCAGCTGCGCGGGGGTGGAGACCGTCTCGCAGAAGCCGCTGCAGTCGGTGAACACCCGCTCGGGATGGGTCTCCTGGAAGAAGCCGGTGCCGATCTGCCCGGACGGGATGTGCGAGGCGAGCGCGAGGACGGGGACGCCGCTGCGCTGGGCGTCGTAGAGGCCCTGGACGAGATGGGTGTTGCCGGGCCCGCAGGAGCCGGCGCAGACCGCGAGCCGGCCGGTGAGTTCGGCCTCGGCGGCGGCGGCGAAGGCACCGGCCTCCTCGTTGCGGACGTGCACCCAGGAGATCCCCTCGGCGCGCCGGATGGCGTCGACCACCGGGTTGAGGCTGTCGCCGACCACGCCGTAGACCCGCTCGACCCCGGCCTGCCGGAGCACCTCGACCATCTGTTCAGCCACACTGCCCACGGGGTCCGCCCTCCGGTCGCCGGTCGCAGGTCGCCACCACCCTGCGACGGCGGACCGCGGCGGGCACCCCGTCCGCGGCGAACGGGTGAGGGCCTCGGGCCCTCTCTTCGGGTCACTCGGCGGGCAGGTGCTCGATCGGCTGGGCGTGCACGCCGGCCTGCGGGTGCCGCCGGGCCGGTTCGCGGCCGGGCGGCTGGGTGCACCGCTCGGGCGGCACCTCGGCGACCGTGGTGGGCCGGTGCAGCGGCGAGCCGGCCTTCACCTCCAGCACCTCGCCGTCGTGCTGCACCTGGATGCTCTCGCCGCGCTTGAGCGTGTAGGTGGTGGTGGCGTGGGTGATCTCGACCCGCAGCAGGTTGTCCCGCACCCGCAGCGCGAAGGAGAGCCGGCGCAGCCCGGAGGGAAGCCGGGGCCGGAAGGAGAGCCGGCCGCCACGGTCGCGCAGCCCGCCGAAGCCCGCCACCAGGGCGATGCAGGCGCCGGCGAGGGAGGCCATGTGCAGGCCGTCGCGGGTGTTGCCGCCGAGGTCGTGCAGGTCCATCAGGGCGGCCTCGGCGGTGTAGTCGTACGCCAGGTCGAGCTGGCCGACCTCGGCGGCGATGACCGCCTGGGTGCAGGCCGAGAGCGAGGAGTCCCGGACGGTGAGGCGCTCGTAGTAGGCGAAGTTGCGGGCCTTCTGCTCGTCGGTGAAGGCGTCCCCGCGGACCTGCATGGCGAGCACCAGGTCGGCCTGCTTGACGACCTGCTTCCGGTAGAGGTCGAAGTACGGGTAGTGCAGCAGCAGCGGGTAGTTCTCGGCCGGGGTGCTCTCGAAGTCCCACAGCTGGTGGTCGGTGAAGCCGTCGGCCTGCGGGTGCACGCCGAGGTTCTCGTCGTAGGGGATGAACATCGCGGCGGCGGCGTCCCGCCAGGCGGCGGCCTCCTCGGTGTCGACGCCGAGGGTGCCGGCCTCCAGCGGGTGCCGGGTGGCGGCCTCGGCGGCGGCGCGCAGGTTGGTCTGCGCCATGAGGTTGGTGAAGACGTTGTTGTCGGCGACGGCGCTGTACTCGTCGGGGCCGGTGACGCCCTCGATGCGGAACCGGCCGGCCGGGTCGTGGTGGCCGAGCGAGCGCCACATCCGGGCGGTCTCGA
Organism: Kitasatospora sp. NPDC085895; assembly: GCF_040702125.1. NCBI lineage: Bacteria > Bacillati > Actinomycetota > Actinomycetes > Kitasatosporales > Streptomycetaceae > Kitasatospora > Kitasatospora sp. NPDC085895. The sequence goes on from NZ_JBFBJY010000035.1 coordinate 47,692, forward strand.
CCAGGAGTTCCAGGCCCCAGGTGCGCTCGAACTCGACGTCGCCGGTGGCGGCCACGTAGCGGACGACGGCGGCGGCGATGTCCGCGCCGATGTGGAAGGCCGCGGTGCCGGCCGGCCAGTAGCCGGAGCACTCCTCGCCGCGGATCGTCCGCCAGGGGAAGACCGCGCCGGCCAGGCCGAGCTGGGCGGCGCGCTCGCGGGCCATCGGCAGCGTGGTGTGCCGCCAGCGCAGCGCCTGGTCGACGGCGGTGGGCAGGCAGTAGGTCAGCACCGGGAGGACGAAGGTCTCGGTGTCCCAGAAGCTGTGGCCGTCGTAGCCGGGACCGGTGAGGCCCTTGGCGGGGATCGCCCGCTCCTCGCTGCGGGCACCGGCCTGCAGCACGTGGAAGAGCGCGAAGCGGACGGCCTGCTGCAGCTCGACGTCGCCCTCGACCTCGATGTCGTTGCCGCCCCAGAAGTCGCCGAGGAAGCCCTTCTGCTCGGCGACCAGGCCGTCCCACCCGGTGTAGCGGGCGGCGGTCAGCGCGGCCTCCACCTGGTCGCGGACGGCGGGCAGCGAGCGGGTGGCCGACCAGCCGTACGCGACGAACTTGACCAGCCGCAGCCGCTCGCCGGCCTGCAGCACGGTGGTGACGCTGATCCGGCCCTGCTGCTCGGTCGCCTCGGCGGTGGCCTCGAAGCGGTCCGGGCCCTCGATGAGGTGGTCCATGCCGGCGGCGACCCGCAGGCCGCTGTACCGGGTGCGGTGCACCAGCACGGCCTTGGTGCCGACCGCCTCGTGCGCCTCGGCGACCAGCGGCGCCTCCAGCACGGCGGCGGCCCGCGGGTCGCGCTCGCCGTCGGGGAGCTGCTCGTTGGCGACCAGTTCGGACTGCAGCACGATCCGGACGGGCCCGTCGACCGCCTCGACGGTGTAGTCGAAGGCGGCCACCGCGCGCTGGGTGAGCGAGACCAGCCGCGCGGAGGAGACCTTGACGGTCCGTCCGGCGGGCGAGGTCCACTCGGCGGTGCGGCGCAGCACGCCGTCCCGGAAGTCCAGGCTGCGCTGGTGCTGGTGCAGGTCGCCGTAGCGCAGGTCGAAGGGCTCGTCGTCGACCAGCAGCCGGATGATCTTGCCGTTGGTGACGTTGATGACGCTCTGGCCGGACTCGGGGTAGCCGTAGCCGCTCTCCGCGTAAGGCAGCGGGCGCAGCTCGAAGACGCCGTTGAGGTAGGTTCCGGGCAGGCCGTGCGGCTCGCCCTCGTCGAGATTGGCGCGCAGGCCGATGTGGCCGTTGGAGAGGGCGAAGACGGATTCGGCGCGGGCCAGTCCGGCCAGGTCGAGGCCGTGCTCGACCACGCCCCAGGGGTCGATGGCGAAGGTGTCCTGGCCGTTCACCGCACCTCCCCGGGTGCGTCGGGGAGCAGGTCGGCGAGGTCGTTGACGACGAGGTCGGCGCCGTGCGCGCGGAGCTCCTCGGCCTGGCCGACCCGGTCGATGCCGACCACCGTGCCGAAGCCGCCGGCCCGGCCGGAGGCGACGCCGGCCAGCGCGTCCTCGAAGACGGCGGCGTGCTCGGGCGCGGTGCCGAGCTCCCGGGCGGCGGCCAGGTAGGTGTCGGGGGCGGGCTTGCCGGCGAGGTGGTCGCGGTGCGCGGTGATGCCGTCGACCACCACGTCGACCAGGTCGTCGATGCGGGCGGCCCGCAGCACGTCCCGGCAGTTGGCGCTGGAGGAGACCACGGCCCGCGGCAGGCCGAGGTCGCGCAGCCGGCGCAGGTAGGCGACGGAGCCGGGGTAGGGCTCGACGCCCTGCTCGCGGATCATCTGCAGCACGGTGTCGTTCTTGGCCCGGCTGAGCCCCTGGAGGGTGCGGGTGCCGGGGGCGTCCTGTTCGTCGCCCTCGGGCAGGTGGATGCCGCGCGACTCGAGGAAGCCCCTGGTGCCGTCGAGGCGCGGCCGGCCGTCGACGTACTCGTCGTAGTCGGCGACCGGGTCGAAGGGTACGAAGGGTGCGCCGGTGCGGTCCGCCTCGGCGCGCAGGAAGGTGTCGAACATGTCCTTCCAGGCGGCGGCGTGCACGGTCGCGGTCTGCGTCAGCACGCCGTCCAGGTCGAAGAGGAAGGCGTGGATGTCGTCCGGAAGCCCCAGCATGGCTGCAAGTCTTGCCGGTTCGGCCGCCGATATGCCGCCCATTCGCGGTCCGGCGTGTTGGAGCCGTTCGGCGGGCGGCCGGCGGTGGCCGCGGCGGGTCAGGCCGGCGTGATGACGGCGAAGGCGGCACCCTGCGGGTCGGCGACCAGGGCGGAGCGGCCGGCCGGGCCGTCGGCGGGCGGGGCGAGGACGGTGCCGCCGGCCTTGACCAGGGCGTCGACCGTGCTGTCCGTGTCGTCGGCGGCGAACCAGACCCGCCAGTGCGAGGGGCAGCCCGGCGGATCCGTCTGCAGACCGGTGACCCCGCCGACCGTCCGGCCCTCGACCCGGATGCCGAGGTGGCCGGGCATGCCCGCGATCTCGGCGGTCTCCGCCCCGAAGACCGCTCCGAGGAACGCGGAGGCGGCCCCGACGTCGCTGGTGTGCAGGTCGTTCCAGGTGAGGGCGCCGGGCTCGTTGACGACGTGGGCGCCGAAGAAGTCCAGCGGTTGCCAGACCCCGAAGACGGCCCCGGTCGGGTCGCTGGCGACCAGCATCCGGCCGACGGTGCCGACGTCCACGGCCGGCATCAGCGTGGTGCCGCCGGCGGCGTCGACCGCGGCGCGGGTGGCGTCGGCGTCGTCGGTGGCCAGGTAGGTCGTCCAGACGACCGGTGGCGGCGGCTCGCCCGCGGGGACCGTCTGCGGGCCGATGCCGGCCACCGGACGGCCGTTCAGCGAGCAGATCGCGTAGCCGCCGAACTCGGCCGGCCCGACCTCGCCCTGCCAGCCGAACAGGTCGCGGTAGAAGTCGAGGGCGGCCTGCTGGTCCCCGGCCATCAGGTCGACCCAGCAGGGGGTGCCGGGCAGGTAGCGGGCGGTTACCTCGGGCATCGTGCCTCCCTGGGGACGGGTCCGGCCCCGTGCGCGCGGGGCGCCCCCTCGGACCACCCTTCCGGGTGACACCGCGGCCCGCCACCGGAGCGGGCCGCGGCATCGGCGGTGCCGGTCAGCGGCCGCGCCGCAGCGGGTTGATCACCCCGAACGCGCCGGTCAGGGTGGACGGGTCGACGAAGGAGCCGCCCGGGCCGTGGGTGCGCCGGAAGTTCTCGGCGAGGCCCGAGAAGGACGGGTCGACGGCGGCCCGGTAGGCGGCGAGCATGTTGACCCGCTCCGGGGTGGAGAGCTCGCGTTCGGCGCGCAGCTCGTGGCTGCGGGACAGGTGGTACATGCCCTCGACGGTGTAGCCGGCGTCCAGCCAGCCCTGCCAGAGCGCGTCGCGGTCGTCCTCCTGCCCGGCGAAGTGGTGCAGGGCGCGCGGGCGGGGCTCGGTCGGGGCCGCGGCGGCGGGCAGCGGCTCGGTGCGCAGGGCGACCCGGCGGCCGCACAGGTAGAGCACGGCGACGCCCTTGCGGACGCAGAAGTTCAGCGCCTCGGCGGCCTGGTCGACGACCGCCTCGCCCTTGTCGTTCAGGGAGGTGTTGCAGAGCACCGGCACGCCGGTGGCGGCCCGGAAGGCGTCGAGTGCGCGGTGCAGCAGCGGGTTGGACGCGGCGGTGACGGTCTGGTGCCGGGCGGAGCCGTCCAGGTGCACGACCGCCGGGACGAGCGCCCGCACCTCGGGCCGGACCTGCACCGCCTCCAGCATGTACGGCGACTCGCGGTCGCAGGCGAACCAGTCGGCGGCGTGCTCGGCCATCACCATCGGGGCGACCGGGCGCCACCACTGGCGGCGCTTGTACTCGTTGAGGAGGTCCTTGACCTTGGTGGAACGCGGGTCGCCGAGCAGGCTGCGGTGGCCGAGGGCGCGCGGGCCGAGCTCGGCCCGGCCGTCGACCCAGGCCACGACGCCGTCGGAGACGTCGGAGACGAACTGCTCGGGGTCGAAGTCGGTGACGGAGGCGATCCAGGGGGCGAACTCGGCGAGCGCCTCCTCGGTGTCGCGCACCTCGCGGCCGAAGTAGGCGGAGTCGATCCGCAGTTCGGCGCCGTCCAGCAGGCCCGCGCCGTACAGGCCGAGCAGGCCGAGGCCGATGCCCTGGCCGGAGTCGTTGGCGCACGGCGGGGTGATCAGGCTGCGGAAGCCGAAGCGGTCCATCAGCAGCGTGTTGGTCGGGCAGTTGAGCGCGTAGCCGCCGGTGGTGGCGAGGTGGGTGTCCTCGGCGCGGATGCCGCCGGCCTCCAGCAGGCGCTCGACGTTGCGGATCGCGACCGCCTCGCAGCAGCGCTGGACGACCTTCATCACCGCGCTGCGCAGGTTGTCCTCGGCGCTGAGCGCCGGGTCGGGCGCGGCCCCGCCGAGCTGCCGCTCGGCCTCGGCGACGATCTCGCGGACGAGGTCGTGCGCGGCCTTCCACGGCTGGGTGGCCGAGCCGCCGAAGAACGTGACGTCCCGGACGCCGGCCTCCGCGTCGAAGGCGATCGAGGTCTCGGAGGCGGAGGCCAGCGCCATCAGCGAGCCCGGCTCCAGGCCGAAGACCGTCTCGGCGGCGGTGTAGAGCGGCCCGGGCGACTCCACCGGCAGGAAGGTGACGGCACCGGCCTTCACCACGCAGCCCGCGTACCAGTAGCGGTTGGGCCGGGTCTCCTGCGCGTAGTCCGGCAGCGCGTCGATGGCGAGGCCGACGATCTGCTCCTCGCGGAACAGCCGGGTGTCGCGCAGGATGCCGCTGAAGAGGTGGGCGAGGCTGTGCACCGGGAAGTCCTCGGCGCCGGACGGCTTGGGCACCGGGCGGTCGCCGGGCAGGCCGGGCGTGCCCCAGCAGGCGGTGACCTCGGCGGGGGTGAGCCCCTCCTCGGCGAGCAGGGCGGCCAGGAAGTCGGTGGCCCGCCCCTCGGTGTACAGCGGCCAGAAGTGGTGCTTCTGGCCGCTCACGCGCTCCAGCTCCCACACCCGGACCAGGTCGACGCGGTCGCCGTCGCGGCGCCAGAGCGCGACGTTCTGGTCGTGGCGCACCGAGAAGACCGCGCCCGGGCCGGGCGGGGTGAGATAGGCGGACAGGAAATGCTCGGCCACGGTTCCCTCTTTCCTCTGGCTGCCCGGACGAGGCGATTTCCCCCGGCGCCTGCGAACGACCCGGCCATTGGAACACCGGGCCGAGCGGCCGGTCCATGCTGAATTGCCGTGTTACGTACCGGCACTGACGTCTGTACGCATGTGCGTATCCGGTGGGGGAGAGCGATTTCAACGACCGTTCCGGTCGGCTTTGCCACGGATTTGCGCGCGGGGTCAGAGCCAGCCGCGGCGACCGGCGTACAGCCCGGCCTCGAAGCGGCTGCGGGCACCGAGCCGGTCCATCAGGTCGGCCATCATCCGGCGGACGGTGCGCAGCGACAGGCCGAGGTGCTTGCCGGCCGCCTCGTCGGTGTAGCCGCGGCCGAGCAGCCGGAGCAGTTCCTGCTCCTGCCGGGTCAGGCCCTGCTCGTCGCGCTCGCGCGGGGCGCCGAAGGGGGCGGCTTCGGCCCACACCTGCTCGAAGAGCGACACCAGCGCGGTGATCACACCGGTGGAGCTGATCTGCACGGCGCCCTTGCGGGTGTTGGCCGGGTCGATCGGCACCAGCGCCACCGACCGGTCGAAGATGATCATGCGCAGCGGCAGGGCGGGCACCGTCCGCACCTGGCCGCCGAGTTCGGTGAGCCATTCGGCGTGCCGGGTGGTGGCCCGGTCCTTGCGGACGCTGTCCAGGTAGATGGTGCGCATGACCACGCCCCGGCCCAGCGCCTGGCTGTTCAGGGGGCGACTGGCCTGCAGCGAGGTCGCGGACTGGGTGCCGCCGGGGCTGAACGACAGGCACTCGGAGGAGATCGAGGAGGTCAGCTCCTCCAGCCGGGCCTGGACGGTGGTCATCCCGATCAGCCGCTCGATCCGGTTGTTCTCCTCGCTCGCCGACTCGTCGCGGTACTCGGCGAGCAGCGCGGTGATGGCGGCCTGACCCTCCTCGAAGCGGAGCTGGTTCTCCTGCTGCAGCGACTCGTTGTACTGGAGCAGCGCGGGCAGGCCCACCCTCGGGTCGACCGGCCGCAGCCCGCCCGGATCCTCGCCGGGCACCTCGTCGGATGGTCTCAGCAGGCGGATCGCGGCCAGGTGGTCCAGCGCCGCACGCACCTGACCCTCCGTCAGGCCGAGCTTGCGCATCAGCCCCTCGACCCCGATCCGATGGTCGGTCAGCATGATCCTGTAGACCGCTTGCGCCGCGCTGTCGATCTCCTGCATCGTCGAACCCCACCTGCCGCCATGTCCCCGTCCCGGCGCTCGGCCGGGCATGATGCCGGTCGATCATGCCAGGGCCGGGACAGTCCGGACAACCGAATGGTCGGGGCAGCCCGAATCGGCCGCGATCACTTCGCGCATTCGCGTGGCACCAACCTGCCAGGCAGATCTTCATGCCGTCCTGAACACCTTCCGATACCTTCCGGGCTCCCGCAGACTTCTTGTTGTCGGGGGGGCCGCCGGGCCCCTCCGCCAGGACCGGCCGTAAAGCGCGGAACGTCATCACGGTTGGATGACGGAGCGTGATCGATGAATGGCCGTGTTCCCGCTTCCGAAGCAGCAATTCGCATGGGGGAATCATGCTTTCCTGTACCAGGTACGCCGGGTCGGCCCTGCTCGCGCTGGCCGTCTCCTTCGGGGTGCTGGCCGGCTCCGCCCAGGCCGCCCCGGGTCACCGTCCGTCGCCGACCGCCGGCACGGCCGCGGTCACCGCCACCGTCTCCGCCGAGATCGACACCGCGCTCGGCACGGTGCTGCCGGCGATCGAGCACGGCGCCCGACTGCCGAAGGTCGTCCTCAACGACGACATCCGCTGGGACTGATCCACCGTCAACCGGCCGGAGGCCGAACGAACGTGCACATGGCCACCGCCACCCTGGCCGGGCCGGCCTCCGGCGACGTCGTCGACGCCGCCCTGCTCGCCGCCCTGCTCCGCGCCACCGCCGAGGAGCACAGCGGACTCGAGCACCTGACCGTCGTCCCCCGTCCGGGCCGGACCGACGTGGTGCTCTTCTACACGGGCACCAGCCCCTGCGCCGCCGACGCGGCCGGCACCGACCTCTGCCGACGCGCACTGCGCGCCGCGGCCGAACTCGGCCGCTGGAATCTCTGCCAGGACGGGTGAGACCACCCTCCCACCCCGCCGTGCCGACCGGCCGACCGTCGGTGTGCGCAACGATCCGCCAGGAGATGCTGTGACGGTTATCGAGCCGATCGTGCTGAATTTCTTCGGCATCGACGTCGTCGTCGACGGCGCCGACCGGGACGCGGTCGCCTTCCACTTCGGTCCGCACACCGTCCGTCGGCCGCCCGCCCCCGACCACCTGCGGGTCGAGTTCGGCGGCACCGCCGGAACCGGCGAATTCCTCGTCCGCCGTGGCGACGGCACACCGCTGCTGCGGCGGGCCTTCCGCGGCTGGGGCAACGTGCCGCCGCCGCTGCCGCCGTTCGCGGTGCTGGCGGACCGCTTCCACCTCGTGCAGGCGGTGGTGCTCGCCCGGGGCGCCACCACCGTCGCCCTGATCGGCGGCCCCTACGCCGAGCAGGCCAACGTGGCGGCCGCCCTCGCGCACCGCTCCTGGGAGTTCGTCTCCGGCCGGATGCTCGTCGTGGACCGCCGCACCGGCCAGGTGCTGCCGTACCTGGCACCGCTGGAGGTGCGCGGCAGACCCGCCGGCTGGCTGCGCGGCGCCGGCCTGCCCGAAGGGCTCTGGCGCACCGTCACCTCGCCGACCGGCGCCGAGATCCTGCTGGTCCGGCCCGAATGCCTCGGACCGGTCGTCCCGGTGCGGGCCAGACCCGCCCCGCCGACCCTCGTCCGGCTCTGCCGCGGCACCGACGAAGGGGTCCGGCTGACCCCGTGGCGCGGCACCGTACCCGCCTGGCCGCCGGGGTCGGCCGGACTCCCGGCCGACCTGCCCGCCCACCGCCTGGAACTGCCGGGCGTGAGCGGCGCCGAGGAGGCGGCCGGGCTGATCGATCAGGGACTGACCCAGAAGGGCGAACCATGCCTCGACGTACCCGCTATTCCCCCGGCACGCCGTGCTGGGCTGACTGCATCACTCCGGACCTGACGGGCAGCCAGTCCTTCTACGCCGAACTCTTCGGCTGGGAGTACGTCCCCGAGACCCCCGGCTACCAACTGGCCCTCCTGCGCGGCGAGATCGTCGGCGGCTTCGGCGCCGCACCGGCCGGGACACCGCCGCGCGCCGCGTGGAACGTCTACCTGGCCACCAAGGACGCCGAACACACCTGCGCACTGGTCGGCCTGGCCGGCGGCCGGGTCGTCATGCCGCCCGTACCCGCCGGCGACAACGGCCGGCTCTTCCTCGCCGTCGACCCGGCCGGCGCCGCCGTCGGCTTCTGGGAGGGCCACCGGGCCGAAGGCGTGGTCGTCGCGGACGAACCGGGCGCCGTCAGCGGACACGAACTCCGCGTGCCGGACGCCACCCGGGCCGCCGCCTTCTACGGCGACCTCTTCGGCCACCGGACGGCACCCGGCGAGGAGGAACTGCACCTCGACGGCGCCCCCGTCGCCCGGCTCACCGAGGGCGACGCGGGCCGCCCGCTCTGGCTGCCCCACTTCGGCACCGCAGCCCCCGCGGACACCGCCCGGCTGGCCGTGGAACTCGGCGCCGAACCCGTCCGCCCCGCCGACGGCCGCCCCGGCCTGCCGGCCCTCCTCCGCGACCCGTGGGGCGCCGAATTCGGCCTGGTCCAGGCATAGCCGGCCGGCGGCGCGGGGACCTGCAAGGTTCACCCCAGGGGCGCGGGGAACTGCGCAGTCCGGGAACGGGCATCGTGACGAATTAGGGCCGAGCCCTGGTTCGTTCGTGCACCACATCCGGATTGCGCAGTTCCCCGCGCCCCTGTTTTGGTTGCTCTCGACTTGCCGCGTACACCGGCCCCGGGCTGCGCAGGTCCCCGCGCCCCTGGTGATGCCCTCAGAGGGCCTTGACCGCCGCGGCGAGTTCGGGGCGGCCCTTGATGGCGAGCTTGCGGTAGATGCGGCCGAGGTGGGTGTCGACCGTCCGCTTGCTGAGGCAGAGGCGTTCGGCGACCTCCAGGTTGCTGAGGCCCTGCAGCACCAGCTCGGTCACCCGTCGCTCGCTCGGCGTCAGCCGGACCGGTCCGGCGTCGCGGGTGCCGATGGCCGGGCCGCGGCCGTCCGCGGGCCGCGGCGGCCGGGCGTCCGCCCCGGGCAGCGGGTCGGCGGCGATGGTCCGGGCGGCGGCGTGTTCGCCGAGTGCCTGGTAGGCCTGGGCGGCGTGGGTGCGCCACGGCACGCAGGCCGGGTTGGCGATGCCGCGGGCGGCCAGCTGGTGCCCGCATTCGAGGAAGAGCCGCAGTGCTTCGGCGTGGTCGCCCCGGGCGGCGGCGAGGAGTCCGCGGGCCTCCAGCACCACGGCGCGCACCAGCGGGTGGGCGTCGGCGGGCAGGGCCGTTGCGGTGAGTGCGGCCGGGTCGGTGGGGCCGCCGCGGCGCAGTTGCGCGCGGGTCTTCAGGGCCCGCGCGGCGCAGGCGAGTTCGTCGGCGCGGACGCGGACGGCGAGCTGTTCGGCGCGTTCGGCGTCGGAGGCGGCCGCGTCGAGGTGACCCTGCCGGTGGGCGATGTCGGAGCGGGCGAGCAGGGCGAGTGCGGCCTCGCCGTGGTGGTTCCAGCGCTGGGCGGAGCGGACCACCCGGCCGGCCCAGGCGGCGGCTTCGTCGAGGCGGCCGCTCCAGGCGAAGGCCATGGCGGCGCCGAGCACGGCGACCCCGGCCTCGGCGGGCGAGGTGCCGCGCACCGCGCGGGCGGCGAGCCGGACGGCCCGTCGGGGTGTCCGGCCGCCGGCGGCGGTGGCCGCGGCCAGGGCGGCCGTGAGTGCCGTGCGGTCCGCCTCGCTGCCGCCGGCGCGCAGGGCCTCGACGGCGGGCCGCAGGGCGGCGTGCCCGCCGGCGAGCAGGGCCTGTGCGGTGAGCGCGGGCAGTTCGGGGGCGGTTTCGCCCGCGGCGGCGAGGGCGGCCGCGGTCTCCGCGAACGGGATGTCGGCGCCGGCCGGTCCGAGGGCGAGCAGCGGGTTGGCGAAGGGGGCGAGCAGGGCGGCGCGTTCGGCGGCCGGGGCGACCGCGCCGAGGCCGGCCGCGTAGCGGGCGCCGGCGGCGACGTCCCGGTGGAGTTCGACGGTGCCGAGCTGGCCGGTGAGGGCGCGGACGAGGTCCTCGTCGCGGGCCTCGGCGAGGGCGCGCTGCAGGTAGCGGGCGGCGTCGTCCCAGTGGCCGGCCGAGGCGGCCTCCCGGGCTGCGGTGCGGAGCACCGGCAGTGCCCAGTCCTGGCCGGTGGCGCCGGAGGACATCAGGTGTTCGGCGGTGCGGACGGCGGGGGCGCCGAGGCGTACCAGCAGCGCGGCGGCCCGCTGGTGCAGGGCGACCAGGACGGCCGGGTCGGTGCGGGCGAGCACGGCGGTGCGGACGATCTCGTGCCGGAAGCCCTCCGGCGGGCCGGGGTCGACCAGGTCGGTGCGGCGCAGTGCCTCGCGGGCCTCGTCGGCGAGCAGGTCGCCCTGGCCCATGAGCAGCGCGGCGGTGGCGAGGTCGGCGGCGGGGCCGAGCACGGCGAGGCCGGTGAGCAGCTCCATCGCCCGCGGGTGGGTGCCGCGCAGCCAGCTGAGGGTGGTGTCGGCGAGGGTGGCGGCTCCGGTGCGCAGGACGGCGTCGAAGTCGGGCGAGCCGGGGGAGGTCCGGTCGGCGAGCAGGCGGGCGGTGAGTTCGCCGAGCACCAGGGGGTTGCCGCGGGACAGGTCGTGGCAGACGGCGGCGAGTTCGGGGTCGACCGGGCCGGCGAACTCCTCGGCGAGCCGTTCGGCGGTGCAGCTGTCGCAGAGCGGCCCGGGGGCGACCGTCCGGGCGTGGCCGAGGACGCCGAGTTCGGCGGTGAGCGGGTCGGCTGCCTCGTCGGCGGTGGTGGCCAGCAGGGCGACGGGGAGGCCGTCGAGGCGGCGGGCGAGGTAGGAGAACCACTGCCGGGAGGCGTCGTCGGCGAGGTGCAGGTCGTCGATGGCCATGACGACCGGGGTGCGGCTGGTGAGCGACCTGGCCGCGTGGAAAAGGCTGTCGAGGACCTGCCGCCGTCCGTTTCCGGCCCCCCCGTCGCCGGATGCGTCCGCCCCGCCGGCCGAACTCCCGTCGGCGGCGTCCGGAAGTGCCCCGGCGAGGATTCTGCCGGGTGATTCCGCGGCGAATTCCGGTTGCGGCACGGCACCCGATCCTGACATGAACGGGTCAAAAAGCTGGCGGACGACGCCGTACGGGAAATCGCGCTCGTTGTCGTGGCAGCGGGCACGCAGCACGACCGCCTCGCCGGGCACCCGGGCGAGGGCCGCGCGCAGCAGCGCGGTCTTGCCGATGCCGCGCGGGCCGCGGATCAGCACCACGGCCGGGCTGCCGGCCCCCGCCTGCGCCACGGCCTCGGCCAGATCTGCCAGTTCGCGTTCCCGGTGCAGCAGACTCCCCGCCGACATGCTTCCCCCCGTGCGCCGCGGCCCCGCCCGTGCCGGGCCGGTGGTCCGCAAGCACACCAGTATCCCTGCGCCCGAGGGGCTGTCAACGCGGGCGGCGGCATACGTACACGACTACGTACCGGCGGAACGGAATACGCAATCGCCGGGGATGCGTAATCCCGTACCGGACACGAATTTGCAGTATGTACAGCCGTTTTGACGACATGTTCGAATGAACCGGCAGGGTCGCCCCGGCAATGCGCGGCGGCAGGTACTCACGGGAAAACGGGGGATGCACATGGAGCGTCCGCGGCTCAAGGCGCATTTTCTGAGCGACGTGGTGGACGACAAGGTCTTCCTGATCGGCGACGGCCAGGACTACATCGTCCCGGGCGCGGCCGCGGTACGGCTGCTGCCGCTGCTGGACGGCCGGCGCACCGTCGCCGAGATCCTCGGGGAGCTCGGCGCCTCGGTGCCGCTGGGCCAGGCGCTGACCGCGCTGCGCCGCTACGAGGCCGCCGGGCACCTCGCCGAGGGCCGCCCGGACCTGCCGGAGGAGGCGCTCGCCCACTGGGACGCCCAGGGCGTCGACCCGGCCGCGGTGCTCGCCGCCGCCGCGGCCACCGAGCTGCTGGTGGTGGCGCTCGGCGCCACCGACCCGGCTCCCGTGGTGGACGCGCTCGCCGCGACCGGCCTGCGTGCCAGGGCCGCCGGCGAGGACGAGGCGGTCGCCGCCGGCGGGGACGCCCTGGTGGTCGTGCTGACCGACGACTACCTCGACCCGGCGCTCGGCCGGATCAACACCGCCCGGCTCGCCGACGGCCGGCCCTGGCTGCTGGCCCGCCCGACCGGCACCAGCCCCTGGCTCGGCCCGCTGCTGCGCCCCGGCAGCACCGGCTGCTGGACCTGCATCGCCCAGCGGATCAGCGGCAACCGGCAGGTCCAGCGGTACCTGGCCGGCAAGCGCGGCGAGTCCGCCCCGCTGCACCCGGTGCGCTCGGCGATCCCCGCCGGTCCGGCCCTGCTCGGCCAGCTGCTCGCCGCCGAGGCAGGCCGGATCCTCGCCACCGGCGGCTCCGCCGCGCTCGACGGCCGGATGGTCAGCCTCGACCTGGGGACCCTGCAGACCACCGAGCACGCCCTCGTCCGGCAGCCGCAGTGCCCGAGCTGCGGCGACCCGGGCCTGATCGCCGAGCGCAGCCCCAAGGTGGTGCTGTCGCCGAGCCCGGCCCGGCACACCACGGACGGCGGATACCGCATCCAGGCGCCGGAGTTCACCTACGACCGGCTGAAGCACCACATCAGCCCGCAGCTCGGCGCGATCACCCGGCTGGGCGCGCACGAGGACACCGGCAACGGCATCACCTACAGCTTCACCGCCGGCCACAACTTCGCCATGGTGAACGACAACATGGACCTGCTGCGCCGCAACATGCGCGGCCAGAGCGGCGGCAAGGGCCGTTCGGAGATCCAGGCCAAGGTCAGCGCCGTCTGCGAGGCCATCGAGCGCTACTCGGCGGTGTGGCGCGGCGAGGAGCCGGTCGTCCGGGCCGCCTACCGGGACCTCGACCCGGCGGTCGCCGTCCACATGGACGACCTGCTGCTGTTCTCCGAGGCCCAGTTCGCGGGCCGCGCCGAGTGGAACGCCGTCCCGACGCACCGGCTGCACCTGGTGCCGGACCCCTTCCCGGTCGACGCCGAACTCGACTGGTCGCGCGCCTGGTCGCTCACCCACGACAGCGAGCGGCTGATCCCCTCCGGCTACGCCTGGTACGGCCACCCGGACCTCGCCGAGCACTTCTACTGCGTCGGCGACTCCAACGGCTGCGCCAGCGGCAACACCCTGGAGGAGGCGATCCTGCAGGGCTTCTGCGAGGTCGTCGAGCGGGACGCCGTCGCCCTGTGGTGGTACAACCGGCTGCCGCGCCCGGAGTTCGACCTGGACTCGCTGAACGACCCGTACGTGGCGACGATGCGCGCCTTCTACGACTCCGTCGACCGCGACCTGTGGGTCCTCGACCTCACCTCCGACCTGGGGGTGCCGACCTTCGCGGCGATCTCCCGCCGCCGGCACGAGGTCGAGGACGTGATGGTCGGCTTCGGCGCCCACCCGGACGCCCGGATCGCCGCGATCCGCGCGCTCACCGAGGTCAACCAGTTCCTGCCGTTCGTCGACCGCCGGGACGAGAACGGGGCCACCCTCTACCGCACCGACGACCTGGAGACCCTGGAGTGGTGCAGGACGGCCACGGTCGCCGCCGAGCCGTGGCTGCTGCCCGGCGAGGGCCTGCGGCCCACCGCCCTCGGCGACTTCACCCCGCCGGCCGGTGACGACCTCGCCGACCACGTCCGGGACTGCGTGGAGCGGGCCCGCGCCTGCGGCATCGAGGTCATCGTGCTCGACCAGAGCCGCCCCGACCTCGACCTCAGCGTGGTCAAGGTGATCGCCCCCGGCATGCGGCACTTCTGGCGCCGCCTCGCCCCGGGCCGGCTGTACGACGTGCCGGTGCGGCAGGGCGCGCTCGCCGCCCCGCACGCCGAGGAGCAGCTCAACCCGAAGAACGTCTTCTTCTAGGCCGCGGGGGCACACCATGACCACAGTTCTCGAACCCGCCGGGCAGGTCGCCGGCGCCCGCGCCGTCCGCCGGGTGCGGCTGCGCCGCGACGCCTCGGCCGCCCCGTCCGGGGCCCGCGGTCTGCGGCTCACCGCCCCGGTGGGCGCCCTCGACCTGCCCGACCTGCTGGCCGGTGCCCGCGAGGCGGTGGCCGCGCTGGCCGCCGGCGAGCGGACGGAGGAGGAGCTGGCCGCCCTGGTGGCCGGCCGGGACGGCGACGCCGGGCTGATGCGCTGGCAGCTGACCCGGCGCCGGCTCGGCCTGGCCGGCCTGCTGGAGCACGCGGTGCACCTGGCCGCGGAGGACGGCGAGGAGCCGCTGGCCCGGCTGCGGCCGATCGGCCGCGGCGCGGCCGAGCCCGGGCCGACCCCGGACCCGACCGGGCAGGTCAAGCTCTCCCGGTTCGCGTCCGCGGCGCCCGAGGACGGCGCGCTGCTGGTCCGCTCGCCGGGCAGCCCGCTCGCCGTCGAGCTCGGTCCGCGGGCCGCCGGGCTGCTGGCCGCGCTCGCCGACTGGACGACCCCGGCCGGGCTCGCCCGGCTGCCCGGGGAACTGCCGCTGGAGGCCGTCCGGCAGACCCTGCGGCTGTTCGCCGCCGCCGGGCTGCTGGCCTACGGCGCGCCGGGGCAGGAGCCGGAGGCGGACCAGCAGCGGTTCGCCCAGTGGGCCGCCGCCGACCTCGCCTTCCACTCCCGGACCCGGCGGCCGACCGCCTCGGCCGGCTACGGCGGCACCTACCGCTTCGGCGACCGGTTCGGGCCCGAGCCGGCCTCGCCTCCGCCGTTCCCCGGCGAGAAGGTCGCACTGGCCGTCCCGGACCTGGCGGCGGCGGCCCGGGCGGACCGGCCGTTCACCGAGGTGCTGGAGGAGCGGCGTTCCGTCCGCGAGCACGACGACGGGGCGCCGCTGACCGCGGACCGGCTCGGCGAGCTGCTCTACCGGGCGATGCGCCGCCGGCAGACCTTCACCGGCGGGGACGGTCAGGAGCTCGCCGACCGGCCGTACCCGAGCGGCGGGGCCGTCCACGAGCTGGAGGTCTACCCGCTGGTGACCAACTGCGCGGGGCTGCGGCCCGGACTGTGGCACTACGCCACCGACCGGCACGAGCTGGAGCTGGTCGCCGAGCCGTCCCCGGCCACTGCGGCGCTGGTCGCGAACGCCCGCGAGGCCGCCCTGATGAAGGCGGACCCGCAGGTGGTGCTGCTGGTCACCGCCCGCTTCGGCCGGGTGATGTGGAAGTACGAGACGGTCGCCTACCCGCTGATCCTCAAGCACGTGGGTGCGCTCTACCAGACGCTCTACCTGGTCGGCACCGCCATGGACCTCGCGGTGTGCGGCCTCGGCGGCGGCGACGCCGGCGACTTCGCGACCGCGAGCGGCATCGACTTCTTCACCGAGGGCACGGTCGGCGAACTGATCCTCGGCAGCAGGCCCGGCACGCTCCGCACCGACGTCGGCGTGCCCAGGAGAGAGACCAAGAGATGACGGACACGAGGGGGGTGGGCCGGTGAAGTTCCGTTTCAAGGCCCTGCAGCGGATGCGGGAGCCGGACGAGTTGGACTCGCCGACCCTGCTGGCGGCACCGCGGGGCTGGGTCGCGCTGTTCGTCGTGCTGATCACCATGAGCGCCGCCGTCCTGTGGACCTTCGCCGGCCGGATCCCGATCACCGTGGACGCCCCCGGCCTGCTCACCCGCCCGAGCGGCACCGCGCTGATCCAGAGCCCGTTCGCCGGGATGGTCCGCTCGGTGCTGACCCGGCCCGCCGACCAGGTGCGGCTCGGCCAGACCGTGGTGCGCATCGAGGACGCCGAGGGGCACAGCCGCGAGGTGACCAGCCCGTTCGGCGGCCACGT
Source organism: Kitasatospora sp. NPDC085895 (assembly GCF_040702125.1). Taxonomy (NCBI): domain Bacteria; kingdom Bacillati; phylum Actinomycetota; class Actinomycetes; order Kitasatosporales; family Streptomycetaceae; genus Kitasatospora; species Kitasatospora sp. NPDC085895. Next base: position 63,743 of record NZ_JBFBJY010000035.1, read on the forward strand.
CGTCGGCCTGTCGGTGACGGACGGCCAGGTCGTCGCGCCCGGCGCGCCGATCGCCTCGGTCGAGCGCACCGACACCGCGCAGGACCGGATGGTCGCCATGGTCTTCGTGCCGGCCGCCCGGGCCACCGCGCTCGCCCCCGGCATGGACGTCGACCTGTCGGTGTCCACCGCCCCGGCCGGTGCCTTCGGCCTGCTGCGCGGCACGGTCAGCTCGGTCAGCCCGTACGCGCTCACCCGGGAGGCCGTCTCCGGCCTGGTCGGCGGCGACCTCGCCGCGCAGCGCTACCTGGACGGCTCGCCGCCGCGGTTGGTCGTGGTCGACCTGGTGCCCGACGCGGCCACCCGGACGGGCTTCGCCTGGACCTCGCAGAGCGGCCCGCCGACCCCGCTGACCACCCAGGTCTCGGTCACCGCCACGATCAACGTCGGCCGGCAGACCCCGTTCAACCTGATCCTCGGCCGCTGAGGGGGCGCGCGATGACGACCACCGTCCCGGGGGCCGCCCCCGCACCGCCCGAGGAGCGCCGCCGCCGGCGCAGGCCCGGGCGGCGTCCGCCCCGCGCCGACCGGCAGCGCACCCCGCGCCGCTGGCGGCACGCCGTGCCCACGGTGCTGCAGATGGAGTCCGTGGAGTGCGGCGCCGCCAGCCTGGCGATGATCCTCGCGTACCACGGGCGGCACGTCCCGCTGGAGGACCTGCGCGGCGTCTGCGGCGTCTCCCGGGACGGCGCCCGGGCCTCCACGCTGCTCTCCGCCGCCCGCACCTACGGGCTCACCGCCCGCGGCTACCAGACCGAGGCCGACCGGCTGAAGGACCTCACCGGCCCGGTCATCATCTTCTGGGCCTTCCAGCACTTCATGGTCGTCGAGGGGGTGCGCACCCGCTACGGGCGCACCGTCGTCGCCGTCAACGACCCGGCCAGCGGACCGCGGCTGATGGAGTGGGAGGAGTTCGACTCCGGGTTCACCGGGATCGTGCTGTCCTTCGAGAAGGGCCCCGACTTCGTCCCCGGCGGCAGCCGCGGCGGCGTCGGCCGCGCCCTGCTGGAGCGGCGGCTGCCCTCCGGACGCGCCATGCCGCTGGTGCTGCTGGCCAGCCTGCTGCTGGTGGTGCCCGGCATCGCGGTGCCCGCGTACACCCGGGTCTTCATCGACCGGGTCCTGGCCGGCAGCGGCAGCGGCTACCTCCTGCCGCTGCTGGCCGCCATGACCACCACCGCGCTCGCCATCTTCGTGCTCACCTCCGTCCAGCGGCACTACCTGCTGCGGCTGGAGATCCGGATGGGCATGGTCAGCTCGGCCCGGTTCTTCCGCCACCTGCTGCGGCTGCCGGTGGACTTCTTCCTGCAGCGGCGGCCGGCCGAGGTCGCCAAGCGGGTGGCCGGCAACGACGTGGTCGCCGAGATCCTCTCCCGCGACGTCGCGCTGACCGTCATCAACCTCGGCCTGGTGCTGTTCTACGCCGCGGTGCTCGTCCGCTACGACGTCCTGCTGGGCGTGGTCGGCGTCGGCATGGCGCTGCTCAACGTGGTGGTGCTGCAGGCCGTGGCCCGCTCGCGCACCGACGCGGTCGCCGCGCTGCGCACCGACCGCGGCAACCTGACCGCCACCACCTTCACCACGCTCTCGCTGATCGAGACGGTCAAGGCCACCGGCGCCGAGCCGGACGCCTTCAGCCGCTGGGCGGGCTTCCTCGCCAAGGTGGACACCGCCAAGCAGAAGCTGGGCATCCCCAGCGCCGTGCTGACGGTGGTGCCGCCGATGCTGGCGGCCCTCAACAGCGGCCTGATCCTGCTGGTCGGCGGCCAGCGCGTGGTGGACGGCGCGATGAGCGTCGGCCTGCTGGTCTCCTTCCAGACCCTGCTCGCCGCGCTCAGCCGCCCGGTCGCCCAACTCACCAACCTGGGCGGCCGGCTGCAGGACGTCACCGCCGACATCAAGCGGCTCTACGACGTCGAGCGGTACCCGGTGGCGGCCTGCTTCGCCGCCCCCGAGCCGCCGCCCGGCGCCAAGCTGGAGGGCGAACTCGTCTTCGAGCACGTCACCTTCGGCTACAGCCCGCTCTCCGAGCCGGTGATCAAGGACCTGAACCTGACCGTCGTCCCCGGCCGCCGGATCGCGGTGGTCGGCGGCTCCGGCAGCGGCAAGTCCACCCTGGGACGGCTGCTCACCGGCCTCTACACCCCGTGGGAGGGCCGCGTCCTGCTGGACGGCCGCCCCCGCGAGGAGATCTCCCGGACCGTGCTCGCCGCCTCGCTCGCCTACGTCGACCAGGACATCTCGCTCTTCGAGGGCACCGTCCGCGACAACCTGACGCTGTGGAACGACGACGTCCCCGACGACGCCGTCACCGCCGCACTGCACGACGCCGCCGTCTTCGACACCGTGATGACCAGGCCCGGCGGCGTGCACAGCCCCGTCCTGGAGGGCGGCCGCAACTTCAGCGGCGGCCAGCGCCAGCGGCTGGAGCTCGCCCGCGCCCTCGCCGGCCGGCCGACCCTGCTGGTGCTGGACGAGGCCACCAGCGCGCTCGACCCGGAGACCGAGCGCGTGATCATGGACAACCTGCGGCGGCGCGGCTGCGCCTGCCTGACCATCGCGCACCGGCTCTCCACGGTCCGCGACGCCGACGAGATCATCGTGCTGGACCAGGGGGAGATCGTCGAACGCGGCACCCACGACGAGCTGTTGGCGCTCGGCGGGCACTACACCGCGCTCATCGAGTCCGCCCGGCGCGAGGAGGAGGACGAGCTGTGACCACCGCCCCGGCCCCCGCGGAACCGACCACGGCACCACGGGCCTTCGCCGACTTCTTCACCGCCGCGGCCGAACCGGTCGACCCGCGGGCCGACCGCGTCCTGGTGCTCGACGACCCGCGCCGGATGCTGCTCGTGCAGACCGGCGCCGTCGACCTGTTCGCCGTCAGGCTCACCGACCGCGGACCCGTCGGCCGCTGGCACTTCCTGTGCCGGGTCGAGGCCGGCACCCTGCTGCCCGGAGCACCCGAGGGCTCCGCCCACGGCATCGCCGCCCGGCCGGTGCTCGGCGCCGAGGTCGCCTTCCTGCCCACCGCCCGGGTCGAGGGGCTGTCCGCCCGCGGCCGGGAGTGCGGCACCGTGGCCGGCGCCGCCGTCCGGGCCCTGCCCGAGGCCGAACAGCAGCGTGCCGTCGACCAGTTCCTCGCCGGACTGGCCGGCGGCATCACCGCCCTGGCCGGCGCGCTGCGCGACACCCTGCCGCCGCGCGACTTCACCCCGCTCGCCACCGACGGCCCGACCGCCCTCAAGAAGGGCCAGGCACTGCGCTCGGTGGACGGCGTCCAGTGGGTGTGCGTCGAGGAGGGCGGCGTCGACCTGCCCGGCGACACGGCCGGCGACGACACCGCCGCGCTCGGCCCCGGCGCCTGGGTCTGCCTCACCGAACGGGACTGGCTGGTCGCCCCCGGCCCGGCCACCGTCCGCGCCCGCTCGTCGCGCGAACTGCTCGACCGGGGCGTGCTGTGGGAGCGGCTGGTGGTGCACTGCGGCCGGCTGCTCGCCGCCGTCGACCGCCGGATCGAGGCCCGGCGCACCGCCGAGACCGAACTGATCGCCGCCCGCCGGGAGCGCGACGCCGGCACCCTCGCGCACTCCGCCCGCGGCTTCGAGACGGTCGTCCGCGACACCTCCTCGCGGCTGCGGATCGCCGACGCCGCCGGCGACCCGCCGACCCTCGCCGCCACCCGGCTGGTCGCCGCCCAGCAGGGCTTCACCGTGCGCCCGCCGGTCGCCGGCAACGGCCACGACCGCAACCTCGACGACCTGCAGGCCATCGCCCTTGCCTCCGGGGTGCGCACCCGCTCCGTCCGGCTGGACGGCCGCTGGTGGCAGCAGGACCTCGGCCCGATGGTCGGCTACCGCAAGACCGGCCGGGCGGTCGCCCTGCTGCCGGTCGGCGGCCGGTACGTGCTCGCCGACCAGGGCACCGTCACCCCGCTCACCCCCGCGCTCGCCGCCGAACTGCAGAACAAGGCCACCGTGCTGTACCGGCCGCTGCCGGCGAGCGTGCGCAGCGTCGGCGGACTGCTCCGCTTCGGGCTCCGCAACAACCGCCGCGACCTGTGGATGTTCTCGCTGATGGCCGCCCTGGTCGCCGTCGTCGGCCTGCTCGTCCCGGTGATGACCGGCGAGGTGCTCGGCACCTTCGTCGCGCACGCCCAGCGCAACCTCATCACCGAGGGCGCCGTCGTGGTGATCGGCTCCGCGATGGCCGTCGCCGCGCTCTCCGTCGTCCAGAACATCGCCGTGCTGCGGATCGAGAGCCGCTCCACCGCCGCCATGCAGGTCGGCGTCTGGACGCGACTGCTGTCCCTGCCCGCCTCGTTCTTCTCCTCGTACTCCACCGGCGAACTCGGCACCACCGTCCTCGGCGTGAGCGCCGCCCAGGAGACCCTCTCCGGGATGATGACCACGGCCACCCTCGGCCTGTTCACCGGCCTCGCCAACCTCGTCCTGGTCTACTTCTACGACCTGCGGCTGGCCGGCCTCGCGACCGCCCTCGTCCTGGTCGGCGTCGGTTTCGGCCTGGTCGCCGGCCGGGTGGAGGTCCGCTGGCAGCGCAAGCTGTACGCGCACGAGCAGGCGATGTCCTCGCGGGTCTTCCAACTGCTCACCGCGGTGCCCAAACTGCGGGTCACCGCCGCCGAGGACCGGGTGTTCGGCGTCTGGGCCGGCGAGTTCGGCCGCGGCCGCGGCCTGGCCGCCTACTCGCGCCGGGTGCAGAACGCCGTCACCACCTTCAACGCAGGCTTCCCGCTGGTCTGTTCGGTGGTCGTCTTCGGCGTCATCGCCGGCCCCCTGGACGGCAGCGTGCCGGTGCCGGTCTTCCTCTCCTTCTTCACCGCCTTCAACCTGCTGATCGCCTCCAGCCTCCAGTTCACCTCCGCCGCCGTCACCGCCATGGGCGTCGTGCCGATGCTGGAACGGCTCCGGCCGATCCTGGAGGCCAGGCCCGAGGTCGACGACTCCAAGGCCGACCCCGGCGACCTGTCCGGCCGGATCGGGCTCAGCCACGTCACCTTCCGCTACGGCCAGGACGGCCCAGCCGCCCTCCAGGACGTCACCCTCGGCATCGAACCCGGCGAGTTCGTCGCCCTCGTCGGCCCGTCCGGCAGCGGCAAGTCGACCGTGCTGCGGCTCCTCCTCGGCTTCGAGAAGCCGGAGAGCGGCACCGTCCTCTACGACGGACAGGACCTCGGCGAACTCGAGGTCTCCGCCGTCCGCCGCCAGTGCGGCGTCGTCCTGCAGCACGGCGCACTGCTCGCCGGCGACATCAAGGCCAACATCGTCGGCTCCACCAACCACACCCTCGACGACGCCTGGGCCGCCGCCGAGATGGCCGGCATCGACAAGGACATCGCGGCCATGCCCATGGGCATGAACACCGTGCTCTCCGAAGGCACCAGCACCCTCAGCGGCGGCCAGCGGCAACGCCTCATGATCGCCCGCGCGCTGGTCTCGCGCCCCCGCATCGTCTTCTTCGACGAAGCCACCAGCGCCCTCGACAACCCCACCCAGCGCCTCGTCACCGAATCCACCCGCCGGCTCAACGCCACCCGCGTGGTCATCGCCCACCGGCTCTCCACCGTGGCCGAGGCCGACCGCATCATCGTCATGGACCAGGGCCGGGTCGTCCAGCAGGGCCGCTACGAAGAACTGCTCGCCGACCGGGACGGACTGTTCGCCCGCCTCGCCAGCCGCCAGATGTGAACCGGGAAGGACGGAGATGGAGTACGCACTGCTGGTCTTCGGCCAGGAGACCGACTGGGACGCCATGACGCCCGCCGAACGCGAGGAGCGGTTCACCGCCAACCGCGCCTTCGGCCGGGAACTCGCCGAAGCCGGCGTCCGGATCGTCTACGGTGCCAAACTCGCCCGCCCCACCGCCGCCGAGGGCGAGGAACGCGCAGCCGCCGGCGTCCTGGAACTCGGCGGCCTGTGGATCGTCGACGTCGCCTCCGAGGAGGATGCGCTGCACTGGGCCGCGAAGCTGCCCGTCAGCCCAGGAGCCCGCGTCGAAACCCGCCGCTGCGACCGGCCTCCGCGGCCTGCGGAATAGCGAGAAGCGAAAACAGGGGCGCGTGGGGGCACCTCCCGGCCGAAGGCCGGGGGGGAACTGCGCAGTCCGGGTGCGGCTCACCGTACGAACCAGGGCTCAGCCCGAATTCGTCACGATGCCCGATCCCGGACTGCGCAGTTCCCCGCGCCCCTACGTGGTTCTGTCCTCAGGCGAGGTGCTCGGCGAGGGTGGGGGCGAGGGTCTCGGGGCGTTCGAGGAGGGGGAGGTGGCCGGTTTCGGGGAGGGTGAGGAGGCGGGCGTCCGTGAGGGTGTCCCGGAGGAGCTCGCCGTTGCGGACGAACGCCGGCATGTCCTCGTCGCCGACGACGACCAGGGTGCGGGCGGTGATCCGCCGCAGGTCGTCCGGGGTGTGCCGGTGCGCGGTGAGGGCGTCCATGGCCCGGTTGCCGAGTTCGGCCCAGCCGTGGCGGGCGACGACGGCCCGCAGGGACGCCCGGAGGGCGGGGTGCCGCAGGGTGCCGGTGAAGATGTCGGGCGGGGACTGCATCCACAGGTCGGCGAGTTGTTCGCCGGGGCCGGTGAGCCGGTGCAACATCATCAGCTGGCGGTACCGCAGCCGGGCGGAGTCCTCGTTGGGGGTGCCGGCGAGGGTGGGTGCGGCGAGCACCAGCCTCTCGACCAGGTCCGGTTCCTGGAGGGCGAGTTGCAGGGCCGAGGTGGAGCCGAAGGAGAGTGCCACGACGCGTCGGGCGCCGGTCTCCCGGGCGATGTCGGCGAGCTGTGCGGCGAGTTCGGGCAGGGTGAGGCCGGGGGTGAGCGGTGCGGAGCGGCCGTGTCCGGGCAGGTCGACGCCGATGTGGGTGTGGCCGGGCAGCAGCTGCCAGAGCGGCTGCCAGACGGTGGAGTCCATGGTGTAGCCGTGCAGCCAGAGCACGGCGGGTCCGCTGCCCTCGGCGTGCAGGTGGAGGCCGTACGGGCCGGTCATCGGGCACCGCCCGGGGCCGTGCGGGCGGCGAAGTCGGCACAGAAGGCGCGGAAGGCGAGGACCGGTTCGTCGCGGGCGTCGTACCGGGGCACGGCGTGCGGGTCGAGGTTCTCCCAGACGACCTTGTCCTCTTCGAGGGCCTTGCGGCTGCCGCCGACGAGGGCGGGCAGGGCGGCCTGCTGGTCCGTGCGGACGCCGATGGCGACGCGGGCGGTGCAGCCGCCGCCGGGGGCGGGGACGGAGCCGGTGACGATGACGTGGAGTTCTTCCGGCGGGCCGAATTCGGTGACGACGACGGAGGGGCTGAAGGCGCGGGCGAGGAAGCGGGGCCGGTAGTCCCAGCGGACGGTGCGGGTGCGGATCGCCTCCCAGCGGATCTCTTCGAGCCGGCGGGCGTCCTGCCAGGGCGAGGTCTGCATGAGGAACTCGCCCTCGATGACGAGTTCGCCGCTGTCGCCGGTGCGGGCGGCCATGCCGCGGGTGCCGGGCACGCCGTGCACGGCCTTGAAGTGGTCGGGGTCGAAGGCGTTCTCGACGACGTACGCGGGGTGGACGTCGACCTGCAGGCCGACGGCCTCGACGAGCGGGTGGGTGTCGGCCCAGCCCTTGACGGCCTGTTCGAAGCCGCGGTCGCCGTCGGGATCGTCGGAGAGCCGGACGAAGAGGGCGTCGCCCCAGGCGAGGACGGTGTGCTCGGCGACCGACCAGTGCTTGTCGGGGTCGCCGAGGGCGATCCGCTTGCCGTGGAAGGGGCAGACCACGCAGTCGCCCTCGCGCCGGCCGCCGAAGCCCAGGTGGGCGCCGCGGTGCGGGCAGGTGGCGTCCAGGACGCGGACGCGGTCGCCCTCCTTGACGGCGATGAGGCGGTGGCCGCCGACGGCGAGCGGGGTGATGTCGTCGGTGAGTTCGGAGCGGAAGGCCAGCAGGTACCAGCCGTGGTGCGCGGTCGTCTGTTCCATGGTCATCGTTTCGCCAGTGCCTCGATCAGTTCCTCGGCGGCCCGTTCGCCGCTCGCCAGGGCGCCCTGGACCCAGGGCAGCCGGTGGCCGGTGACGGTGGCCTCGCCGGCGAAGAAGATCGCCCCGGCGAGGGGTTCGGCCCACTGCCGGGCGGCGTCGCCGGCGGTGGCCGAGGGAGCGGTGAACGCGCCGCCGGCGTAGGGGTCGCGGCCCCAGTCGGCCGTCTCGGTGTCCAGCACCGCGGCGCCGGCCGTCCAGGGCAGGGCGGTGGCGAGCAGGGCGGTGAGTGCGGCGGGGTCGGCGGCGGCGGTGCGCAGCCGGGCGGCGGCGGCGGCCTTGGCGACGAACAGCACCTCGGGGCGGCCCTCGGCGCAGCGGAGGAAGCCGCCGGTGCCGTCGGTGTCGAGGACGATCGCGGTGGCGGGCGCAGGCCGGTCCAGCACGGCGACCAGGCAGTAGCCGTCGCCGAGCGGCAGCCGGGCGGCGGCCGCGGTCCTGGCGGCGAGTTCCCCGGCGGGCAGGCCGGTGAGACGGAGTCCGCCGGCGGTGAGGACGGCCGGGGGCACGGTGACGACGGCGGCCGCGGCGGCGGTGGTGCGGCCGGCGGCGGTGCGGGCGGTCACCCGGCCGTCGGCGCAGTGGAGTTCGTGCACGGGGTCGCCGAGCCGGACGTCCAGGCCTTCGGCGAGCAGCCGGGGCAGCCGGTCGAAGCCGCCGCGGACGGCGTACTCGCCGTCGCCGACGTGCTCGCCGCGGTGGGCGGCGGCGATGCCGCGGGTGCCGATGAGGGCGGGGTCGGCGGCCCAGTTCTGCCGGAACCACTCCTCGGCGGCGCGGCGTTCGGCGCCGGTGCTGCCGCGGGCGGTGAGCCAGCCGTCGACGGACAGGCCGGCCGGGCCGGGGTCGGTGTGCAGGGCGGCTTCGAGCAGCCAGGGGGCGCGGCGGCCGCGGCCGAGGACGTCCATCGGGCGGTCGGTGCCGTCCTCGACGATCCGGGCGGTGATCCGGCGCGGGACGGCGGCGGTGTTGCCGGTGCCGACGAGGGTGTGCACGGGGTTGCGGTCGCCGTGCACCACCTGGGCGCCGAGCTCCAGCGGCGGGCCGCCGTCGGCGGGCCGGTGGGTGCGGATGCGGCCGCCGACCCGGTCGCGGGCCTCGTGGACGGTGACGGTGAGCCCGGCCCGGTGCAGTCGGCGGGCGGCGGCCAGGCCGGCGGCGCCGGCGCCGACCACGACGACGTCGGTGCTCATCGGGCCTCCCCGGCGGGGCAGAGGTCGACCGGGTAGGCGCGCAGCCGGCGCGGCACCAGGGTGAGGTCCCAAGCGGCGGGGCCGTCGGGGCCGCGCAGCGCGGGGAAGCGGCGGACCAGCCGGGGCAGCAGCAGTGCGCCGGCCTGGCGGACCAGCTGGGCGGCGAGGCAGAAGTGCGGGCCGCCGCCGAAGGCGAGGTGCGGGTTGGGGTGGCGGTCGAGCCGCAGGGTGTCGGGGTCCTCGAAGACGTCCGGGTCGCGGTTGGCGGCGGCGATGACGGCGAGCACCCGGGCGCCGGCGGGCAGGGTGCCGCCGGTCAGCGGCACGGGTGCGGTGGCGACCCGGGCGGTGAACGGGATCGGCGCCTCCAGCCGGAGCAGCTCGTCCACGGCGAGGCGGGCGAGGTCGTCGTCGGCGGCGGCGAGGCGGCGGACGGCCGCCCGGTCGGGCAGCAGCGAGTGCAGCGCGTTGCCGACGAACTCGGCGAGCGGCTGCCAGCCGCCGACCACCGCGAGGTTGAGGATGCCGAGCATCTCGGGCCGGGTGAGCCGGGTGTCCGCGGCGAGAGCGGCGAGCGGCACGTCGGCGCCCTGGGCGGTCAGCCGGACGGTGTGGGCGTCGAGGTAGCGGCCGAGGGCGGTGGCGGCGGTGCGGCCGAGGGCGGCACGCGCGGGCGGGGCCATCGGGTCGAGGTTGGCGGAGGCGGCCCGGGCGAGCGTCTCGAAGCGGGTGAGTTCGCCGTCGGGCAGGCCGAAGAGCCGGGCGAAGACGGCGGTGGCGAGCGGGCGGCCGATGTCGGCGACGGCGTCCGGCCGGCCGGGGGTCGTCGCGAGCCGGTCGAGCAGGGCGTCGGTGTCGGCGGCGATGACGTCGGCGACGGAGCGGACGGCGGCCGGGCCGAGCAGCAGCGCGCCGGGGGCCCGCAGCCGGTGGTGGTCGGGCGGGTCGGTGGTGAGCATCGACGGCGGGAGGGCGTCCTCGCGGGCGCGTTCCCGCTGTCCGCGGGCGGCGGACAGCCGGGGGTCGCGGAGCACGGTCGCGCAGTCGGCGTGCCCGGTGACCAGCCAGAAGCCGGAGGCGGTGTCGTGGTGCACCGGGTCGTTGGCCCGCAGCCACCGGTAGGCCGGGTACGGGTCGGGCCGCCCGGCGGGGGCGAACGGGTGGATCAGGTGCTCGGGCAGCCGCACCGGCGCCGTGGTCATCGGGGCGACTCCTGACTGTCGGTGGGCGTGCTCGGTGGTGCGCGGCCGGGTCCCGCGGGACCCGGCCGGCGTGCCGTCAGCGGACCCGGGGGCCGCGCCAGCGGAAGGTCATGGCGGTGAGGACGAGGCCGCCCAGCGTCCACAGCGCGAGGACGAGGGCGATGTGCCCGAGTTCCCAGTTCCCGGCGGGTTCGACGGTCTGGAAGGAGTCCGGCAGGAACACCGAACGGAAGCCCTGCGCCATCCACTTGACGGGGAAGAACGCGGCGGTGGTCTGCATCCAGTGCGGCAGCTGGCCGAACGGGAAGAACACGCCGGAGATGAACTGCAGCACCATGAAGACCGGGGTGACCACGGCGGCCGCGGAGCGGCTGTTGGGGATGGCCGCGGAGTAGGCGGCGCCGGCCATCGCGCAGGCGACCGTGCCCAGGGCGAGGTCCCAGCCGAGGGTGGCCCAGCGCTCGGCGGTGCTCGGCAGCGGCAGCCCGAACAGGGTGAGCGCGATGCCGAGCAGCAGCGCCGTCTCCAGCACGGTGGTGACCACGACCCGGACGAGCTTGCCGACGAAGTACGCGGACTTGGGCATCGGGGTCATGGCGAGCCGGCGGACGGTGCCGGTGTCCCGCTCGATGGCGACGTTGATGGCGAGGCCCGAGAAGGAGGTGCTCATCACGCCGGCGGCGATGATGCCGGCCATGAACACCTGCTTGAGGTCGGTGTCGGTGCCGGCCACCTTGCCGGAGAAGATCGAGCCGAAGACGACCAGCAGGATCACCGGGAACATCAGGGTGAAGACCAGGGACTGCTTGTTGCGGAAGAACGCCCGCAGTTCGACCCGGGAGCGGGCCGTGCCGGCCCGCCAGACGCCCGGCATCGGCGCGGTGCGGCGCGGCTCGCGGGCCGCGCCGTCGGCCGGGGCGGCCTGGTCGGTCCGGGCCGGGGAGTTCGGGGAGGCCTCTGCGAGAGTCATCGGGTGCCCTCCTCGGCGCCGTCGACGGGGTCGGTACCGCGGTCGGTGCCGCCGATGTTCTGCCGGATGAGGTCCAGGTAGACGTCCTCCAGGGTGGGGCGGTGCACCCGTAGTTCGGGCAGTTCGGCGACGCCCGCCTCGCGGGCCCACGGCACCAGCACCGACAGCAGTGCGGTGGGGGTGTGGGTGCGGATCCGCAGCAGGCCGTCGGCGGTGGCCGGTTCGGCCTCGGCGCCGTGCGGCAGGTGCGGCAGCAGGTGGTGCGCGAGCTCCGGCGGTGTCCGGAAGGAGACCGTGGTCGGAGTCTTCGCGCGGTCGCCGAAGTCGGCGAGCGGCCCGTACTGGACCACCCGTCCGGCGACGATCACCGCGGCGCGCTGGGCGAGCGCCTCGGCCTCGTCGAGGTAGTGCGTGGTGAGCACGGTGGTGCGGCCGCGCTCGGAGAACCAGCGGACCAGGTCCCATGCCTCCCGGCGGGCCACCGGGTCCAACCCGGTGGTGGGTTCGTCCAGGAAGATCAGGTCGGGGTCGCCGACGATGCCGACGGCGACGTCGAGCCGGCGGGCCTGGCCTCCGGAGAGGTCGGTGCTCTGCTTCTTCTCGTGCTTGCCCAGTCCGACCATGTCGATGACCTGGCCGACCGGGAGCGGCGCCGGGTAGAACGCCGCGAAGTGCTCCACGACCTCGCGCACCGTCAGGTCGTTGTACGCGCCGGTGGTCTGGGGGACGACCCCGATCCTGGCGCGCCACTCGCGCCGGTCCTCGGCCGGGTCGTGGCCGAGGACCCGCACGTCACCGCCGGTTCGCTGCCGGACACCCTCCAGGATCTCGACGGTCGTCGTCTTGCCCGCGCCGTTCGGCCCGAGCAGGGCGAAGACCTCGCCTGCGTGAATGTCCAAATCCAGACCCTGTACCGCGTGCCAGTCGCCGTAACTCTTGCGAAGGCCGCGGACGGAGACGGGGTTCTCCCCGACGGCGGTAGCCACTTGGATCGCTCCTAGGTGGTGATCAGGTTGATCGGTGGGATCAGGTGCAGCAGCAGCACGGGCAGCAGCAGGAGTTGCCGCCGGCCGCGATGTCCGACAGGTCGCCCTCGCTGAGCTCGGCGGTGTCGATCTGCGGGGTCTCCGGGATGTGGAACTCGTAACGACCGGTCGCGAGGCCGATCTCGAAGAGCTCGACCTGGACCTCCAGGTTGCCCTCCTGCTCGCCCTCGGCGGCGGTGTTGACGATCACGATCTCGGCGTCGGCCGGGAGCTCCAGGCCGGCCTCGGCGAGCGCGGCACGGGCGTCCGTCCGAAGACGGGCCGCGTACTCCTCGCTCGACCAGGCGCTGATCAGGGCGCGGGTGTAGCCGTTGACGAACTCGGCCCGCTTCCGCTGGTCCAAAGCCATAGGACTTTTCCTTTTCTCGGTTCCGGACTTCACCGGCGGCGCCTTGCTGCGCTGCCGACAAATGAACGATGACATGCCGGGAAATGGCCTGCCAAGACGTCAGTTCCGGTGCCGAGAGTAAGTATTGAGCACGTCGGGGGCGTGCGGTAGATTTCGGGCGGCGAGATGACAGGAATGCGTATGGGAATACGCATCGGAATACGCATCCGAATACGTACGACGGCAGGATGCGTACGCGTTCGGCGAATTCCTTCTGCGTATCGCGCCGGGCCTACGCATCCGCGTACGCCGCCGCAGCCGACCCGAAGGGACACACGGACGTGGTCCGAACCGCGCCTACGCACCCGGGCCCGCGCACCCCGGGCTCCGACCGCTCCGGGCTGCCGCTGCCGCCCGGTCCGCCGGAGGAGATCGACATGGCGGTGATGCGCGAGGCACCGCTCGCCTTCATCACCGACCTGGCCCGCACCCACGGCGACATCACCCGCCACCGGGCCGGCGGGGACACCGTCTACCTGCTGAACCGGCCCGAGTACGCCCGGCACGTCCTCAAGGACAACGGCGCCAACTACACCAAGCAGGACACCCCGGACGACGCCATGCTGCGTCCGCTGCTCGGCAACGGCCTGCTCACCAGCAACGGCGCCGACTGGGCCCGCCAGCGCCGGCTCACCGCGCCCGCCTTCCGCCCCAGCTCGGTGCGGAGCTTCGACGGCATCGTCACCGAGGCCACCGCGGCGTTGCTGGAGCGCTGGCGCCCGTCCGTCGAGGCGGGCAGCCCGATCGCCGTGGACGACCACCTCACCGCGCTGACCCTCGGCATCCTCACGCACGCGATCCTCGGCGCCGACATCGACGGGATCGGCGAGGGCTTCGGCCGCGCCGTCGACGCCGTCAACCGGTGCATCGGCCACTACGTGCCCGACCCGGACCCGGACCCGGCCGACACCGCGCAGCGGTACGCCGCCTTCAGCCGGGCGCGGGTCTTCCTCAACACGGTGACCCGCACCCTGATCGCCTCCCGGCGGGCGGCCGGCTGCCCGGTCTCCGGCGGCGGCGCCGTCGGGGGCACCGACGGCGGGGCGGGGAACCTGCTCGACACCATGATGTCCGGCGACCACCTGGTCTCCGACGAGGACCTCCGCGACCAGGTGCTGACCATCGTCATGGCCGGCCACGAGACCACCGCCAAGTCGCTCAGCTGGACGCTCTACCTCCTCGACCGCCACCCGGAGGAGGCGGCCAAGGTCCGCGAGGAGATCGACCGGGTGCTCGGCGGCCGCCCGCCGACCGCCGCCGACCTGCCCGACCTGCCGGCCTGCCGGCGGGCCGTCCAGGAGGCGATGCGGCTCTACCCGCCGGTGTGGCTGATCTCGCGGCGTGCGATCGGCCCCGACGTGATCGGCGGCTACCGGGTGGAGCCCGGCACGCTCGTCTGCGTCAGCCAGTGGGTGCTGCACCGGCACCCCGACCACTGGGACGCGCCCGAGGAGTTCCGCCCGGACCGCTTCGACGGCGCGTCCTTCCCCAGCCACCTCTACCTGCCGTTCGGCGGCGGCGACCGGATCTGCGTCGGCCAGCACTTCGCGCTGCTGGAGGCCGTCCTGGTGCTGGCCACCCTGCTGCAGTCCATCCGCCTGGAGGTCGTCGACGGCCTCGCGGTCGAGCCGGAGGCCCTGGTGACGCTCCGCCCGAAGAACGGCATGACGATGATCGCGAGGCCCCGATGACCGCCCCCACCGCTCCTTCCGACGCACCCGCCCCGGACCGCCCGGTCGGCGGCTCCTACGACCCGGCCCGCACCACCGGCGGCGGCCTGGCCGCCGAACTCGACCGGCTGGAGGCGCAGGCCGCGCTCTCCTTCGCCGAGGAGCTGCACCTGCTGCGCGAGCTCGGCATCGCCGTCCCCGGCGGCACCGTGCTCGAACTCGGCGCCGGCCCCGGCGCGGTCACCCGTCGGCTGCGGGCCGCCCTGCCCGCCGACACCGCCCTGGTCGCCGCCGACATCGACGGCGAGCTGCTGGCCCGGGCGGCCGGCCCCGGCGTCACCCTGCTCGTCGCGGACGGCGCCGACCTGCCGCTGGAGGACGGCAGCGTGGACTTCGTGCTGCTCCGGTACGTCCTCCAGCACGTGCCCGACCCGGCGGCGGTGCTCGCCGAGGTCCGGCGGGTGCTCCGGCCCGGCGGGCGGGTCGCCTGCACCGAGGTCGACTCCGCCTGCTGGGGCGCCGCCGACCCGTCCTACCCCGAACTCGCGGGCGTGCACGCCAAGATGGCCGCCGCCCAGCGGACGGCGGGCGGCGACCGCGCGATCGGCCGGCGGCTGCCCCGGCTGCTGCGCGCCGCCGGTTTCGAGGACGTCGTGCTGCGGCCCTTCGCCACCACCAACGACGACCACCCCACGGACGCCTTCGCCCCGCAGCTCGGCCCGCAGCGGCTGGAGCCGCTGGTGGCCCGGGGCGTCCTCTCGCTGGCCGAACTCGCCCTCGCGGCGGACCGCTGGAACCGCTTCCGGTCGGACCCCGACGCCTGGGTGATGCTGCTCGGCCTCACCGCCGCCGCGACCGCACCCGCGGGCCGCGGACCGCGGGCCGCCCGCTGAGGGCCCCGCACCACCACCCGCACCGCTCGACGAAAGGCATCGGATGAACCCCAACCTGAAGATCTTCATCACGATCTTCTGCTACATCAGCGCCGTGGCCGGTCTGGTCACCGCGGTCATGGACGCCAGCCACAAGCCCGCGCAGACCACCGACGCCGTCATCGCCGGCGTGCTCGGTGTGGCCTTCCTGCTCGGCGGCATCGCCCTGACCCGCAAGCCGCGCTACTGACCGGGTCAGGTGGCCGGGGCAGCGCTGCCCCGGCCACCGCCCGGCCGTTCGCCCCCGCACCTGGGCGCGGACATGACCGCGCGTCAGATCGGGAACCGGTTCCATCCCGGTGGTGTCAGTGGTGGACGGTACGTTCCTGCTGCGGCCCCGGGCCGCAGCGGAACTCCGCCGCCCCGGGCACCGGCAGCAGGTGCGGGCGGCCACCCCGATCAGGAGAGTCATGAAGGCCATGTTCCGGAAGGCGCGCATCGCCACTTCCGCCCTCGCCGCAGCCGCCGTCGTCGGCCTGCTGGCCGCCCCGGCCGCGCAGGCCGCACCGGCCGGCGTCGCCAACCCCGACTTCGAGGCCGGAGCCAGCGGGTGGAACACGTTCTCGTTGCCGTTCGGCACCGGGATCATCACCGACGACCCGGCGCTGCCCGCACACTCGGGCACCTGGAAGGCCGAGCTCGGCGGCCACGGCCGGCCCGGCATGGACCGGATCACCCAGCAGGTGACGATCCCGGCCCTGCGGGTGCCGGTGCTGACCTTCTGGGTGCACATCGGCACCCCGACCCCGGCCACCTTCGGCTACCACGAGCTCACCGTCGAGGCCACCGCGCCGGACGGCACCCCGTACACCCTGGCGAGCCGGACGAACAAGGACAGCGGCAGCGGCTACCAGCAGGTCACCGTGACCCTGCCGAACGCCTTCTACTCCTCCACCGAGCAGAAGGCCGTGATCTCCTTCTTCTCCGTGGACGACGCCGCCAACAAGGTGCCGTTCCTGATCGACGACGTCTCGATGGCCTACCGGCTGAAGATGTCCAGGCCGTTCTTCCCGCCGGTGCTGCTGAAGCCCTGATGCGACGTCCGTTCCGGTCCGCCGCCACGGGCCGGGACGGCGGGCGGCCGGCCGGCCGGCCGGCCGGCGGGGCAGGATGTCCCGGTACCCGCCACACACCGCCGACCGCACCGGGGAGTCCAGGTTTGACCGAGCAGTCGACCGAGCGGCGCCGGCCGTTCCTCTACGTCATCGTCTGCGCCGCGGGCATCGCGGCGGACGTGGGCACCCTGATCGGCGCCGCCCAGGACGAGGGCTGGGGCGTCGGCGTCATCGCCACCCCGACCGCACTCGGCTTCATCGACCGGGAGGCCGTCGAGGCGCGGACCGGCCACGCCGTCCGCTCGGCCTGGCGCACCCCGGGCAGCCCGCAGCCGCTGCCCTGGGCCGACGCGATCGCGGTCGCCCCCGCCACCTTCAACACCGTCAACAAGTGGGCCGCCGGCATCTCCGACACCCTGGCCCTGGGCATCCTCTGCGAGGCCCACGGCCTCGGCACGCCGACCGCCGTCCAGCCGTACGTCAACGCGGCGCAGGCCGCCCACCCCGCCTACGGGGCGAGCCTGGAGCGGCTGCGGTCGATGGGCGTGCTGTTCGGCGACGCCGTCCCGCACCGGGCCCGCACCGACGAGGGCCGCGCCGCCTACCGCTGGACGGCCGTCCTCGACCTGCTCCGCCCCGTCCTCACCGGCACGGGCGGCAACGACTGAAACCGCCCCGGAACGCCGAAGTCCGGCACCGGGGAGCCGGTGCCGGGCGTGGGCCGGGCGGTGGGGCGCCCCGGGGGCGGACCCCGTACCGACCGGTTTAAATTCCCCAGCGCAGCCCAATGAGCGAGCGGCCGGCCCACCCGCCCCC
>NZ_JBFBJY010000036.1:0-80810 GCF_040702125.1 Kitasatospora sp. NPDC085895
CCGGGGAGTCGACTCCCCGGGGCCACGGCCGTCGTGCGTCCGCGGCGGGTCAGCCGACGGCGACCCGGGCGCCGCCGCGGGCGGCGGGCTGTTCGGCGCGCAGCCGCCGGTAGTGCCGGGCGGCCTTGGCGCGGTTGCCGCACTCGGCCATCGAGCACCAGCGCCGCATGCCGTTGCGCGAGGTGTCGAGGAACCAGAGCGGCAGCCGGTGCGGTCCGGCGCAGCTGCGGATCCGCTCGGGGGCGGTGCCGAGCAGCTGGAGGTAGTCGTCGAGGGCGAGCCAGCCGGCCAGCCAGGCCGGGTCGTCGACCTCGACGGTGGTGGCGGGCCCGTCGGCGGTGAGCCGGTAGCGCAGGGCGCCGCGGGCGAGCAGCCGGTCCACCTCGCGGACGGCGTCCGGGTCGGCGGGCGCCCGGCCGGGCCGGCGCTGGTCGTACGGGGGGCTGAGGGTGGCCTGCAGCGCCTCGCGGGTGTGCCGGGTCGCGGAGAGCGCGGCGCCGTCGGCGGGGCAGAGGCCGGCGAGGCCCGCGGAGGAGAGCCAGATCCGGTAGCCGTCCAGGTCGTCGAGCAGGTCGCGGGTGCCGGCCGGGGCGTCCCAGCGGGTGTTGAGCAGGTCGAGGGCGAGGGGTTCGCCGAGCAGCGGGCGGCGGTCGGCCGGGTCCGGGCTGCGGCCGCCGGCGGTGCCGGCCGGGCCGTGCCAGCGGCGGTCCGGGCCGGGGACGCCGAGGGCGAGGTCGAGCAGGGTGACCCGGGCGTCCGCCAGGGTGGTCAGCGGTGTGCCGTGTGCGCGCATCGTGCTCCCTCGGCCGGTGTCGGGCCGCTCTCCCCCCGTCCCCGGGCGGCACTGCGCGGGCAGCGCGGCGGCACCGGGCCAGTCTGGCGCCGGGGCCGGGCGCGCCGGAACGGGTGGGCGCCCGGTGTGCGCGCAACGGCCAGAGGCCGTGCGCGGCCTCATAACTGACCCTCGGGAATCTTTTCTAGCTTCGGATGTGCCAGACCCGGACACGCAGATCCGAACGCCCGATGGGGAGAGTGAAGCACGATGGCTCAGGCCGAATCAGACCTGGCACAGCCGGGCGCCGAGGCGCCCAACGACCTGCTGAACGGCGACACGTACCTGGAGAGCCTGCGTGACGGGCGCCAGGTGTACATCGACGGCGAGCTGGTCAAGGACGTGACCGAGCACCCGGCGTTCCGCAACGCCGCCCGCTCGATGGCGCACCTGTACGACGCGCTGCACCACCCGGACACCAAGGACATGATGACCACGGTCGACCGGTACACCGGCGCCCGGGTCCACCGGTTCTTCACTCCGGCCCACACGGCGGACGACCTGGTCAAGGCCCGTGACGCCATCGAGCACTGGGCGCGCCTGAGCTACGGCTTCATGAACCGCACGCCGGACTACAAGGCCTCCTTCATGGCCGGCCTGGCCGTCACCCACTCCTTCTACGAGCCGTTCGGCGACAACGCCCGCGCCTGGTACGAGAAGTACGCCCGTCAGGCGCTGGCGATCAGCCACGCGATCGTCAACCCGCCGGTCGACCGCCACAAGGCCGCGCACGACATCCCGGACGTCTACCTGAAGGTCGTCGAGGAGCGCGACGACGGCATCGTGGTCGAGGGCGCCAAGCTGATGGCCACCGCCTCCGCGCTGACCCACGTCGCCTTCGTCGGCCAGATCCACCTCGCCAACCTGGAGAAGGGCAAGGCCGAGGACATGGCGCTGGCCTTCATGGCGCCGCTGAACACGCCGGGCATGAAGGTGATCTGCCGCCCGTCGTACGAGAAGAAGGCCAACAGCCCGTTCGACAACCCGCTCTCCAGCCGGTTCGACGAGAACGACGCGGTGCTGGTCTTCGACAAGGCGTTCATCCCGTGGGAGAACGTCCTGATCTACCGGGACACCGAGAAGATCCACCAGTACTTCCCGCGTTCGGGCCTGCTCTCCCGCGGCTTCTTCCAGGGCGCGATCCGGATGGCCGTGAAGCTGGAGTTCATGGCGGGCGTCCTGGACCGCGGCACCCGCCTCAACGGCACCGACAAGTTCCGCGGCGTCCAGGCCGGCCTCGGCGAGCTGCTCGCCTGGCGCCACCAGACCTGGGCCGTCACCACCGCGATGGCGATGGACCCGGAGCCCGCCGAGGGCGGCACCGTCCTGCCGCGGATGGACTACTCGGCCGGCTACCGGGCGCTCGCCCCGATCAGCTGGGACCGCACCCACAAGTTCTTCGAGGAGCACCTGGCGGGCGCGCTGCTGATGACGCCGTCCAGCCACAAGGACCTCCAGAACCCGGAGCTGCGCCCGCTGTTCGACCGCTACTACCGCGGCTCCGGCACCACCGCGGAGGAGCGCGCCAAGCTCTTCAAGATGGCCTGGGACGCGGTCGGTTCGGAGTTCGGCGCCCGCCACGAGCTGTACGAGCTCAACTACGCGGGCGGCCCGGACCAGGTCCGCCTGGACACCCTGAACTGGACCCGCGCGGCCGGACTGCTCGACCAGTACGGCGACTTCGTGCAGAAGGCCATGGACGACTACGACCTGGACGGCTGGCGCAGCGGCCGCTGGGCCGAGACCGACTGACCCGGCCGGGCGGGCGGCCGCGGACGCGGCCGCCCGCCCTCCGCTCACAGGAGGCGGTAATGAACCACGATCTACGCAGCGTCATGCGTCACTTCGCCACCGGGGTCTGCGTCGTCAGCACCTACACGGACGGCGCCGACGGCCGGCGGCACGACGCCATCACGGTCAACTCGCTCACCTCGGTCTCGCTCGACCCGGCGATCATCACGCTCTGCTTCCGGCACGACTCGCGGTTCCTCGCGGACCTGCGGACCGCCGGCGTGTGGGGCGTCTCGATCCTGGACGGCGAGTCCGAGAGCCACGCCCGCGCCTTCGCCAAGGACCCGGAGTCGCGCCAGGTCTCGCTGTCCGAGGCCGCCCACAGCTTCGGCGACGCCACCGGTGTGCTGCTGCTCGACGCGGCCGGCTGGATGGAGGTCGCCTACCGCGACGAGCTGGTGATCGGCGACCACGTGATGGTGATCGGCGAGGTCGTGCGGCTCGGCGCCGCCGACTCCACCGCTCCGCTCATCTTCCTCCAGGGCGGATTCCACACCCTCGAACTCACCCGTTCCTGAGACAACGGAGATCGCACCACCATGAGCACGCCGAAGAAGAACACGTACAAGAGACCCCTCATCGCCTCCTCCGCCGCGGCCGCCCTGCTGGGCACCGCCGCACTGATCTCGCCCGCCGCCGGTTCGGCGAGCGCGGCGGGCACGGCGGTGGACACCACCCCGGTGAAGGTCTGTCTGACCGGGAACACCAGCACCACCGCCGAGTTCAACGTCACCCTGCCCAAGGTGGCCGTCGACCCGGTGCTGCAGGCGACCCCGTCGTACCTGGGGCCGTGCGCCTCGTACGGCACGCCGAGCGCCCTGGGCGACGGCAACGTGCGCACCTACGCCCAGCAGGAGCCGAACGGCAAGCCGATCTCGATGGGCTTCGTCTTCCCGAAGACGATGCTGCAGAACCTGCCGACCACGATGACGGACCAGCACCACTGCTACGACATCAACGGCAACGGCGTCATCGACGAGCACACCGAGTGCATGGGCGGCCACGAGCGTCCGCTCGACCTGCCCACCGCGCTCACCGGCACGCCCGACATCCCGTACAAGTGGGCGCTGCTGAACTACAACACCATGGGCCACGGCCCCGCGGGCATCTACGACCTCCCGCACTTCGACTTCCACTTCTACGTCCAGCCGAAGGCCGAGCGGGACGCGATCCGCCCCGGCCCGTGCGCGCTGGCGATCAACTGCGACGACTTCGCCACGGCGACCAAGCCGATCCCGTCGCAGTACATGCCCTCCGGCTACATAGACAACGGGGTGGCCGAGGTCGCGATGGGCAACCACCTGATCGACCAGAGCTCCCCCGAGTGGCACGGCCAGACGTTCACCCAGACGTTCATCTACGGCGCCTACGACGCGAAGATCAGCTTCCTGGAGCCGATGATCACCAAGGCGTACCTGGAGGGCCTGGCCACCGGCGCCAACCAGAGCGGGTGCTTCCCGATCAAGCAGCCGCAGGCCTGGCAGGTGGCCGGCTGGTACCCGAAGGACTACTGCATCAAGTACCGCGCCAACCGCGGCGACTACACCGTCTCGATGGAGAACTACCAGCACAGCTGAGCCATCGACCAGGCAGGGCCCTCCCCCGCCCTGCCCCCGGAGCCCGGCACCGGGGGCCATCCCCACCCCCGGTGCCGGGCCGCACCCACAGGCCGTTCGGATACGCGGAGGAGACAGCGCATGGACGGCGCCGGACATCCACGAGTGGCAGGAATCTGACATGTCATCGGCGATCTCACTCGCAGTCATCGGAGGCGGGGCCTCGGCGGTCTGCCTGATCGACGCCCTCGCCCAACGCGACACCGCACCCGGCAACCTCACGGTCTTCGAGCCGTCGCCGCACCTGTGGCGCGGCCGGGCGTACCAGTCCGACACCACCACGGTGAAGGTCAACGCGACCCCCGACGACATGTCGGTCCGGGCCGGCGACGACCGGCACTTCGAGCGGTGGCTCATGACCCGGGACCGGATCCTCGGCCTGCCCGAGGGCACCACCGGCCTCGACCCCAAGGCCGGCGCCCGCTTCGCTCCGCGCACCGAGTACGGGGAGTACCTGGAGCAGACCGCGCACGCCGCCCTCGCCAAGCTGCGCCTGCGCGGCTGGCGGGTGGACCTGGTGAGCGAGTCCGTCACCTCCGCCAACCTGGCGGCCGGCCGCGCGATGCTGCGCACCAACGAGGGCCGGGTGCGCGCCTTCGACTACGCGGTGCTCTGCGTCGGCGGCGACAGCCCCAAGGACGTGTACGGGCTCACCGGCAGCGGGAACTTCATCGGCGACCCGTACCCGATCACCCAGAAGCTGCAGTCCGTCGCCCCGGACCAGCACGTCGCCGTGATCGGCAGCGGCCTGACCGCCGTCGACATCATCATCTCGCT
Organism: Kitasatospora sp. NPDC085895; assembly: GCF_040702125.1. NCBI lineage: Bacteria > Bacillati > Actinomycetota > Actinomycetes > Kitasatosporales > Streptomycetaceae > Kitasatospora > Kitasatospora sp. NPDC085895. The sequence continues at coordinate 5,017 of NZ_JBFBJY010000036.1, forward strand.
CGCCTCCCGCGGGCACCGCGGCCGGATCAGCCTGCTCTCCCGGCGCGGCATGCTGCCCGGCGTCCGGCAGAAGCCGGTCCACTTCGACCTGAAGCACGTCACCCCGGAGAAGATGCAGCGGCTGTCGCGCCGTCAGACCAGCCTGCGCCTCCAGGAGATCGCCGACCTGATCGGCAAGGAGTTCGCCGAGGCCGGCGCCGACCTGACCGCGGTGATCGAGGAGATCACCGGCGCGCACCGCGAGCACCCGGTCGAACGGCTGCGCCGCCAGCTCTCCGAGGTGGACTCGCCCGACCTGGGCCTGCGGATCCTGCAGCGCGCGGTGCCGGACACCGGCCCGGACATCTGGCCGCTGCTCTCCGAGCGCGACAAGGTCGAGCTGCTGCGCACCCACTACCGGACGATCATGAGCCTCTGCTGCCCGATGCCGCCGAGCAGCGCCACCGAGCTGCTGCGGCTCGCCGACGAGGGCCAGCTGCAGATCGTCTCCGGTCTGCAGGACATCGCGGCCGGCCCCGAGGGCGGCTACACCGTCGAGACCTCCGAGCAGGACGCCTTCCGGGCCGACGTGGTGATCAACGCCGTCAACGCCTCCGAGGGCAAGATCCCCGTCGGCGCGGCCCCGCTGGTCAACTCGCTCACCCGCAACCGGCTCGCCGACCGCCACCCGCACGGCGGCCTGCACATAGCCCGCGCCACCAGCCGGCTCGCCGTCGAGGGCCGGCCCGAACCGCGCTGGTACGCGCTCGGCAACATCGCGGCCGGGACGCTGTTCTTCACCTTCGGCATCCCCTCGCTGGTGGACCGGAGCCAGGACATCGTCCGTGCCGTCCTCGCGCACTCCCAGCGGATCGCCGGCCTGCGCGCCGAGCGCGTCCTGCAGAGCGCCTGACCCGGCGCCCCGAGTCCAGAGCCAAGGAGAGCACCCCCGTGACCACGACCACCCCGAGCTACCTGGCGGACACCGCCACCGGCCTGCCGCTGCCCGGCGACGCGCAGTTCGCCACCGCCGCCGAGGAGCGCCGGTACCGCAAGCAGCGGCTCACCGCCGCGCTGCGGCTGTTCGGCAAGTACGGCTTCGGCGAGGGCATATCGGGCCACATATCGGTCCGCGACCCCGAGCTGCCCGGGCACTTCTGGGTCAACCCGTTCGGCGTCTCGTTCAAGCGGGTCACCGTCGGCGACCTGATCCTGGTCGACTCCGACGGCACGGTGGTGGAGGGCCGGCACAAGGTCAACCCGAGTGCCTTCGTCATCCACTCCGCGATCCACGACATGAACCCGGACGCCGAGGCGGCCGCGCACGGCCACACCGCCCACTCGCGGGCGCTCGGCGCGCTCGGCCGACTGCTGGAGCCGATCGACCAGGAGTCCGCGGCCTTCTACGGCAAGCAGGTGCTCTACACCGAGTACGAGGGCCCCTCGGTCGCCGTCGAGCAGGGCAAGGACATCGCGCAGAAGCTCGGCGACAACCGGGCGATCCTGCTCCAGCACCACGGCCTGATCACGGTCGGCGGCTCGCTGGAGGAGGCCGTGCACTGGTTCTTCACCTTCGACAGCTGCGCCGAGGTCCAGCTGCTCGCGCTCGCCGCGGGCACCCCGAAGAGCTTCAGCCACGAGCAGGCCCTCTCCGCGGGCGCCGGCTTCGGCGACGCCCAGCTGGGCCGCTTCAGCTTCCAGCTGCTCTGGGACGAGATCGTCCACGAGCAGCCCGACCTGCTCGACGAGTGACGACCCGTCGGGCACACCGCACACCCCTGCCACACGAGGAGTGGTCATGAAGGTTCTGCTGTTCGGAGCGACCGGGAACATCGGCGCCGCGATCGCCGAGGAGCTCGTCGCCCGCGGCCACGAGGTCACCGGAGTCACCCGCTCCGGCGGCACCGGCGCGGGCTCGGCCGTCCCGCTCGTCGCGGGTGACGTCGCCGACGCCGAGCAGGTGGCCGAGCTCGTCCGGGGCCACGACGCGGTCGCCTCCGCCGTCGGCCCCCGGATCGGCGCGGACGACGACCGGACGATCCTCCTCGGCGCCACCGACGGGCTCGTCGCCGGCCTGCGCAAGGCCGGCGTGAAGCGCCTGGTGGTGCTCGGCGGCGCCGGCAGCCTGCGCACCCCCGACGGCACCCGCGTCGTGGACGACCCCCACTTCCCGGAGCTGTGGAAGGCCAACGCCCTCGCCCAGATCGAGGCGCTCGGCCGCTACCGCGAGGTCGACGACCTCGACTGGACGTACATCTCGCCGGCCAAGCTGATCGAGCCCGGCGAGCGCACCGGGGCCTACCGGCTGAGCGGCGACGACCTGCTGGTCGACGCCGAAGGCCGGTCCCGGATCAGCATCCCGGACTACGCGGTCGCCTTCGTCGACCAGCTCGAAGGCGGACGGGCCCTGCGGACCAGGGTCTCCGTCGCGTACTGACACCGCGTACCGGCGGACCGACGGCCCCCACCCGGCGGTCCGCACCCCGCATCAGCACCACCGGCCCGCCCGGCCGCCGGCCCCCGCCGACCGCCGGGCGCGCCACCACTCCGGAGGGAACCCGAAACCATGTCATCCACCGCCAGGGCCAAGGGCGGCGGCGCGGTCGTCGCCATCCTGGGCGCACTCACCGCGCTGGGTCCGCTGTCCAACGACACCTACCTGCCCGGTCTGCCCGACCTCACCCACGACCTGCACGCGAGCGCCTCGGCCGGCCAGCTCAGCCTCACCGCCTGCCTGCTCGGCCTCGGCCTCGGCCAGCTCTTCGCCGGCCCGATCTCGGACGCCGCCGGCCGCCGCAAGCCGCTGCTGTGGGGCCTCGGCGTCTACACCGTGGCGGCGCTGCTGTGCGCCGTCGCACCGAACATCTGGCTGCTGGTCGCGCTGCGCGCGATCCAGGGCCTCGGCGGCGCGGTCGGCATCGTGATCGCCGCCGCGGTCGTCCGCGACAAGCACGAGGGCGCCGCGGCCGCCAAGTACTTCGCGCTGCTGATGCTGATCACCGGCCTGGCGCCGGTGCTCGCCCCGGTGGCCGGCGGCCAGCTGCTGCGCTTCACCTCCTGGCACGGCGTCTTCACCCTGCTCGGCGTCCTCGGCGCGCTGCTGCTCGTCGTGGTCGCCGTCGGCCTGCCGGAAACCCACCCGGTGGAGCGGCGGCGCACCGGCGGCCTGAAGGCGACCGGTCCGGTCTTCCGCCGGCTGCTCTCCGACCGCGTCTTCGTCGGCTACAACCTGGCCTGCGGCCTCGCCTTCGCGGCGATGTTCGCGTACATCGCGGGTTCGCCGTTCGTGCTGCAGGACATCCACGGCATGTCCCCGCAGGGCTTCAGCGCGGTGTTCGCGGTCAACGCGGCCGGCCTGGTGGTCTGCGCGCAGATCTGCGGCCGGATCGTGCACCGCACCGGCCCGCGCCCGCTGCTCGCGATCGGCCTGACCGGCTCCGCGGTGGGCGGCCTCGGCCTGCTCGTCACGGTGCTCGCCGACGGCGGCCTGGTGCCGCTGCTGGTCGCGCTGTTCGTGGTGGTCTCCAGCGTCGGCCTGGTCATGCCGACCGCGACCGCGCTCGCCCTGCAGGAGCACGGCGACTCGGCCGGCTCCGCCGCGGCCCTGCTCGGCCTGTCCCAGCACATCATCGGTGCCGCCGTGGTGCCGCTGGTGGGCCTGGCCGGCGAGGGCACGGCCGTGCCGATGGGCATCGTCATCGCGGTGCTCGGAAGCGGCGCGCTGCTCTCCTTCGCCGCGCTGACCCGCGCCGCGGCCGCACCGGCCCCGGCGGCCGGGGCGGACGCCCGCTCGGAGCAGGCCGCGCACGCCTGATCCTCCGCCGCCCCGCCGGGCCCGTCCCGGCGGGGCGGCCCCTCGCTCTCCCCCGCACCACCCGCACCACCGTGCAAGCCCCCGCTCCCCCGGAACCACTGAAGTACGGGCGTTGCGCCCCGATCGCCTCGCACGCTCTGCCGCACCGCGTCCCATTTCACGAGCCGGAGATCGTTATGCCGTTCGCAACCTCGACCGACGTCCTGTCCCGGGAGGAGTCCTGGCGGACCCTGCCCGCGGCCCAGCAGCCGGACTGGCCGGACCCCGATGCCCTGGAGCGGGTCTGCGACGAACTGCGCACCTACCCGCCGCTGGTGTTCGCCGGGGAGTGCGACAACCTGACCGCCCGACTGGCCGCCGTGGCCCGCGGCGAGGCCTTCCTGCTGCAGGGCGGCGACTGCGCGGAGACCTTCGACGGCGTCTCCGCCGAGCAGATCCGCTCCAAGCTGAAGACCATGCTGCAGATGGCCGCCGTGCTGACCTTCGGCGCCTCGGTGCCGGTGGTCAAGGTCGGCCGGATCGCCGGCCAGTACTCCAAGCCGCGTTCGCAGCCCACCGAGACCCGGGACGGCGTCACCCTGCCGACCTACCGCGGCGACTCGGTCAACGGGCTGGCGTTCGACGCCGAGGCCCGGGTGCCCGACCCGCAGCGGCTGCTGCGGATGTACAACTCCTCCGCCGCGACCCTCAACCTCGTCCGCGCGTTCATCTCCGGCGGCTACGCCGACCTGCGCGAAGTGCACTCCTGGAACCAGGACTTCGTCCGCACCTCGCCGGCCGGCCAGCGCTACGAGCGGCTCGCCGAGGAGATCGACTCCGCCCTCTCGTTCATGCGGGCCTGCGGCGTCGACCCGACCGAGCTGCACCGCACCGAGTTCTACACCAGCCACGAAGCGCTGATCCTGGACTACGAGTGCGCGATGTCCCGCCTCGACAGCCGGTCCAACGACCGCTACGACGTCTCCGCCCACATGCTGTGGATCGGCGAGCGCACCCGCCAACCGGACGGCGCCCACCTGGAGTTCGCCTCCAAGGTGAACAACCCGATCGGCGTCAAGCTCGGCCCGACCACCACCGCGGACGAGGCGCTCACCCTGATCGACCGGCTCGACCCGAAGCGCGTCCCCGGCCGGCTCACCTTCATCACCCGGATGGGTGCGGAGAAGATCCGTGACCTGCTGCCGCGGCTGGTCGAGAAGGTCACCGCCGAGGGCGCTCAGGTCGCCTGGGTCTGCGACCCGATGCACGGCAACACCTTCACCGCCTCCACCGGCCACAAGACCCGCAGCTTCGACGCCGTCCTGGACGAGGTCGCCGGCTTCTTCGAGGTGCACCGCTCGCTGGGCACCCACCCGGGCGGCATCCACGTCGAGATCACCGGCGACGACGTCACCGAGTGCGTCGGCGGCGGCCACGCCCTGGTCGCCGAGGACCTCCACCAGCGGTACGAGTCGGCCTGCGACCCGCGGCTCAACCGCAGCCAGTCGCTCGACCTGGCCTTCCTGGTCGCCGAGATGTACCGGGGCCGCGGCACCGCCGCCGGCGTCCGGACCGTCCAGGCGGTGCGCTGATGCGCGCCGTCCGCGGGGCGATCCAGGTCGACCGGGACGACCCGGCCGAGGTCATGGACGCCACCCGCCTGCTGCTCCAGGAGATCATCGAGGCGAACTCGCTCGTCCCCGACGACCTGGTCTCGATCCTCTTCACCGCCACCCCTGACCTGCGCAGCGGCTTCCCCGCCCGCGCCGCCCGCGACCTCGGCCTGACCGACGTGCCGCTGATGTGCGCCCAGGAGATGGACGTCGACGGCGGCCTGCCGCGCACCGTCCGGGTGCTGGTCACCGCCGAGACCCCGCTGCCCCGCGACCGCGTCCGGCACGTCTACCTCGGCGGCGCCCGGGCCCTGCGCCCCGACCTGGCGCAGCCGATGGCGGGTGCCCGGTGATCCGTACCGCCGCGGTGGTCGGGGCCGGACTGATCGGCACCTCGGTGGCGCTCGCGCTGAGCCGCCGCGGGGTGCTGGTGCACCTGATCGACACCGACCGGGACGCCGTCCGCACCGCCGTCGCGCTCGGCGGCGGGGTGGACTGCCCGCCGGACGAGCCGGTGGACATCGCGGTGATCGCGGTGCCGCCGAGCGCGGTCGGCCGGGTGCTGGCCGACCACCAGGCCCGCGGCCTCGCCCACGCCTACACCGACGTGGCGAGCGTCAAGCACGAGACCGAGCGGGCGGTGCTCGGCGGCGCCCCGGACCCGTCCCTGTTCGTCGGCGGCCACCCGATGGCAGGCGGCGAGCGGTCCGGGCCGCTCGCCGCCTGCGCCAACCTCTTCGAGGGCCGCACCTGGGTGCTGACCACCTGCGAGATGACCTCCCGGGAGACGCTCAACCGGGCGCTCGCCATGGTCGCCATGTGCGGCGCGGTGCCGGTGGTGATGGAGAGCGACGCGCACGACCGGGCGGTGGCACTCGTCTCGCACGCGCCGCACGTGGTCGCCGCGCTGATGGCCGCCCGGCTGGAGAACGCCCCCGAGGAGGCGTCCCGGCTGGCCGGCCAGGGGGTGCGCGACATGACCCGGATCGCCGGCGGCGACCCCGGGCTGTGGGGCGACATCCTGGAGTCCAACGCCACCGCCGTCGCCGACGTGCTCAGCGAACTCGCCGACGACCTGGCGGCCACCGTGCGGGCGCTGCGCGGCCTCGCCGAGGTCGACGCGGCCAAGCGGGCCGAGGAGATGACCCGGGTGATCGACCTGCTCGGCCGCGGCAACGCCGGCCGGGCCCGGCTGCCCGGCAAGCCCGGCACGGCGGGCGGCGCGCTGGTGCCGGTGGTCATCGGCGACCGGCCCGGCGAACTGGCGCGGCTCTTCGCCGCCGTCCAGGACACCGGCGTCAACATCGAGGACGTGTCGATCGACCACTCCACCGGCCGCCCGAGCGGCCTGGTCGAACTGGTGGTCGCCACCGACGCGGCCGGCCTGCTCGCCGACCGGCTGCTGGCCGCCAACTGGACGGTGCAGCGGATCCGTCCGGTCTACGCGAACCGCGCCGCCGGCGCCGAGAACCGGGACCGCAGCGCCGCGGACCGCGTCTCCGTGCCGAGCTGACGAAGGAGCAGCAGTGACGCTGGTCTACGTGCTCAACGGCCCCAACCTGGCCCGGCTCGGTCTGACCGAGCCGGGCCGGGACGGCCGCGCCGCCTACCCGGAACTCGTCCGGGTCTGCCAGGAGACCGCCGCCGAGCTCGGCCTGCGGGCCGTCGTGCTGCAGACCGACAGCGAGGCGGAACTGGTCGACTGGCTGCACCGGGTCGCCGAGGAGGCGGCCCCGCTGGTGCTCAACCCGGCCGCGTTCACGCACTGCTCGTACCCGGTGCGGGACGCGCTCGCGCTGCGCCGTGCCCCGGCGATCGAGGTGCACCTGTGCAACCCGTACGCGCGCGAGCCGTTCCGCCGGGTCTCCGTGCTGTCCGACGTGGTCGACGGCGCGGTGACCGGCCTCGGGACGGACTCCTACCGGCTCGCGCTGCACGCCGTCGCCCGCCTCGCCGGGGCGGGCGCCCGTCCGCAACCCCGAGGAGCCATCGCGTGACCACCGCCGCCCGAGGGGCGATCGCCCGCATCCCGGGCTCCAAGAGCATCACCAACCGGGCGCTGCTGCTGGCCGCGGCCGCCCTCGGCCCGAGCCGGCTCGGGGCGCCGCTGGTCAGCGCCGACACCGTCGCCTTCCGCCGGGCGCTGGAGGCGCTCGGGGTGCGGGTGGACGAGCAGGACGGCGACTGGGTCGTGCACGGCACCGGCCGCGGCCCGCACGGCCGCGCCCGCCTCTGGTGCGAGGACGCCGGCACCGCCGCCCGCTTCCTGCCGGTGCTCGCCGCGGCCGGCTCCGGCCGGTTCGAGGTGGACGGCACCGAGCAGCTCCGGGCGCGCCCGCTCGGCCCGCTGGTCGACGCCCTGGTGCGGCTCGGCGCCGAAGTGACGGCCGGGCCCGGCGGCCGGCTGCCGCTGACCGTCCGCACCACCGGACTGCAGGGCGGCGAGATCGCCCTCGACTCCACCAGCAGCAGCCAGTACCTGACCGGTCTGCTGCTGTCCGCCCCGCTGATGCGCAGCCCGCTCACCGTGCACGCGGCGGGCCTGGTGAGCCGCCCCTACATCGACATGACGGTGGCGCTGATGCGCCGCTTCGGCGCCGACGTGGCGCAGGGGCCGGACGGCCGGCTGCGGGTCACCGGCGGCTACCGGGCCACCGACCTGCGGATCGAGCCGGACGCCTCCACCGCCTCGTACGTGTTCGCGGCGGCGGCGGTGTCCGGCCGGTCGGTCACCGTGCCGGGACTCGGCCGCGACAGCCTCCAGGGCGACCTCCGGTTCGTCGAGGTGCTGCGGCGGGCAGGCGCCGAGGTGGAGATCGGCGAGGACGGGACCACCGTGACCGGGACGGGGCGGCTGCGCGGCGGCTTCGAGGTCGACATGGGCGACATCTCCGACACCTTCATGACGCTGGCGGCCGTCGCACCGCTCGCGGACGGGCCGATCACCGTCACCGGCATCCGGCACGCCCGGTTCAAGGAGTCCGACCGGATCGCCGCCGTCGCCGGCAACCTGCGGCGGCTCGGCGTCGAGGTGACGGAGGGCCCGGACCGGCTCACCGTGCACCCCGGGGCCGTCTCCGGCGGCCTCGTCGACTGTCACCGCGACCACCGGATCGCGATGTCCTTCTCCGTCCTGGGCCTGCGGGTGCCGGGCATCGTGCTGGACGACCCGTCCTGCGTCGACAAGACCTTCCCCGAGTTCCACACCGAATTCGCCCGCCTCTTCGCCTGACGAAGAGCCCACAGGGGCGCGGGGAACTGCGGAGAGCACCTCAGGGGCGCGGGGAACTGCGCAATCCGGATGCGGCGCACGGACGGATCAGGTCGGCCCTGACTCGTTCCGCGGCCCACCCCGGACTGCGCAGTTCTCCCCCGGCCTTCGGCCGGGAGGTGCCCCCGCGCGCCCCTCATGGGCTACCGCCAGGCGGCAGCGACTTGCAGGACCACGTCGTTGGCCTCCGGCTCCCCCACCGTGATCCGCACGCCGTCCGTCCCGTACGGCCGGACCACGGCGCCGAGTTCCGCACAGGCCTCGGTGAACGCGGCAGTGCGCCCGCCGAGCCGCAGCCAGACGAAGTTGGCCTCGCTGTCCGGCAGGTCGAAGCCGCTCTCCCGGAGTGCCGCGGTGACCCGGGCCCGTTCCTTCACCAGCAGTTCGACCCGGTCGAGGAGTTCGTCCTCGGCGGCGAGCGAGGCCAGTGCGGCGTCCTGGGCGAGCCCGCTGACGCCGAACGGCAGCCCCACCTTGCGGAGCACGGCCGCCACCTCGGGGTGGGCGACGGCGTAGCCGATCCGCAGGCCGGCCAGGCCGTAGGCCTTGGAGAAGGTGCGCAGCAGCACGACGTTGCCGTGCCGGCGGTGGAACGCGAGGCCGTCGGCGGCGTCCGGGTCGCGGACGAACTCGGTGTAGGCCTCGTCGAGGACGACCGTCACGTCGTCCGGCACCCGGTCGAGGAAGCGCTCCAGTTCGGCGCGGCGGACGACGGTGCCGGTGGGGTTGTTGGGGGTGCAGAGGAAGATCAGCCGGGTGCGGTCGGTGACCGCGTCGGCCATGGCGTCGAGGTCGTGGCGCTCGTCGGCGAGCAGCGGCACCCGGACGGAGGTGGCGCCGCAGACCTCGGCCATGATCGGGTACGCCTCGAACGACCGCCAGGCGTACAGGACTTCGTCGCCCGGTCCGGCGGTGGCGCGGACCAGCAGCCGGCCGACGGCGACCGAGCCGGTGCCGAAGACCAACCGGTCGGCGGGGACGCCGAGGCGGGCGGCGAGCGCCTCGGCGAGGGCGGTGCAGGCCGGGTCGGGGTAGCGGTTGATCCGGCCGGCCTGTTCGCGGACGGCGGCGACGACCGAGGGCAGCGGCGGGTAGGGGTTCTCGTTGGAGGAGAGTTTGAGGTTCTCGCAGCCCTGGCGCGGGGAGCGGCCGGGGACGTAGTCCGGGACGGCGGCCAGCGCGGCTCTGAGCCGGGGGGCGTCGTAGCGGCTCACGGCGGGTACCTCCTGCGGTCGGGGCCCGATCAGGTCGGGTTGAAGGGCGAGGGGGCGGCGAACTTCCAGCGCAGGGTGGTGAAGTCGCGGACCTCGACCACCTGCTCGACGTCGAACTCGACCAGTCGCAGGGCGCCCTGGACGGCCTTGGAGCGGGACTCGTCCCAGTCGATCCGGGCCTTCCCGGTGACGTGCAGGGCGTGGCCGGCCTCCCAGTCGAGGAAGGTGAGGCCGCAGGCGGGGTCGAGCTGGAGGTTGCCGAGGGTCATGTAGAAGGAGTTGCCGAAGTAGTCCGGCCAGACGATCCTGTTCGGCGCGGGGACCTCGACGAAGCCGGGCGCGCCGCCGCGGTGCGAGGCGTCGGCGCCGTGCTGCGGGGCGCGGCTGGCGATGAAGAAGGTGTCGGCGCCGGTGATCCAGCGCTGCTGGTCGGCGTCGAGCACGGTGGAGCGGCGCACGGCCGGCGCGGCGGCCTGCGGTGCGTCGGGGCGCAGCACCCGCTGCTGCAGGTACTTGGGGCAGTTGCCGAGGACCTGCTCGGTGGTGACGACGAGGACGTCGCCCTCGCGCTGCGCGACGCCGTTGATCCGGATCCGCTGGCTGGTCTGCGGCTCGATGGCGAGCATGCCGATGTCGCGCTGTTCGTCGAAGACGTGCTCCAGCGGGTCGCCGGCCACCGGCAGGGCCTTGACGTGGATGGTGTGGGAGCCGACGGCGCCGGCGAAGCCGCGCGGGCCGGTCAGGACGGTGGACCAGGCGGCGCCGTCGTCGTCCACGCCGCCGATCACCAGCATCCGCTGGCGGCGCAGGAACATGTCGAACGGCGGTGGGATCGCGGCCTCGAACATCGGCGAGCCCCAGCCGGGGTGGCCCTCGCCGGCCCGCTGCTGCACCGCCTGCTCGCCCTCGTGGTACGGCGTCTTGACCATGGGTCGGCCCTCTCTGTGCGGGTGTTCGTCCGGTGCGGCGCGTCTTCGCCGCGGGTCGCCTGCTCGGTTCACGGGCGCGGGCCGGGCGCCCGGGGTTCGCCCCGGGCGCCCGGCCCGCGTGTGCGGTCGGCGGCGCCGGTCAGGCGTGCTTGCCGATCAGCAGGACGGTGTCGACGACGCGGTTGGAGAAACCCCACTCGTTGTCGTACCAGCCGGCGACCTTGACGGTGCGGTTGTTGATGACCTTGGTGAGCCCGGAGTCGAAGATGCAGGACGCCGGGTCGGTGACGATGTCGTTGGAGACCAGCGGCTCGTCGGTGTAGCGCAGGACGCCGGCCAGCGCGCCCTCGGCGGCCTTCGCGAACAGCGCGTTGACCTCCTCGACGGTGGTGTCGCGGGCGACGGTGACGGTCAGGTCGGTGACCGATCCGACGACGACCGGGACGCGCAGCGCGTAGCCGTCGAGCTTGCCGTTGAGCTCGGGCAGCACCTGGCCGATGGCCTTGGCGGCGCCGGTGCTGGTCGGCACGATGTTGCCGGCCGCGGCACGGGCCCGGCGGAGGTCCTTGTGCGGACCGTCCTGCAGGTTCTGGTCCTGGGTGTAGGCGTGCACGGTGGTCATCAGGCCCTGCTCGATGCCCAGGCCGTCGTTGAGGACCTTCGCCAGCGGGGCGAGGCAGTTGGTGGTGCACGAGGCGTTGGAGACCACGTTGTGGACGTCCTCGTCGTACACCGCGTCGTTGATGCCGATCGCGATGGTGAGGTCCTGGTTGGTGGCCGGGGCCGAGATGATGACCTTGCGGGCGCCGGCCGCGAGGTGCGCCTTGGCCTTCTCGGCGTCGGTGAAGACGCCGGTGGACTCCACGACCACGTCGACGCCCAGCTCCGCCCAGGGCAGGTCGGCCGGGTTGCGCTCGGCGGTGACGCGGATGCTGCGGCCGTCGACGACGATCTCGCCCTGGCCCGCCGTCACGGGCACCGGCAGCTTGCCGAGCGTGGTGTCGTACTTCAGGAGGTGGGCCAGGGTCGCCGCGTCGGTGAGGTCGTTGACCGCCACGATCTCGATGTCGGCGTTCTGCTCAAGTGCGGCGCGGAGGAAACTCCGGCCGATCCGGCCGAATCCGTTGATGCCTACCTTGATTGCCACGGGTGGGCCCCTTCTGGGTGGGTGCACAGGGGGACGCGCGCAGCGCCGGTGATCCGCGCGCCCGGCACTGATCTGTACCGCCGACGCTAGGCGGGGCCCGGCCGGGCGACTTGTCGGAACGCGCACGGGTTGTTGTGCGGCCGCGCACGATCCGGCCGGAGCGCTTCACAGCGGGCCGGGCATCACTGCTGCCGATGAAAACCGCATACCTTCCAGAAGGTATGTTTCCATGATGGAGGGGTCCGCCCTCCCGGGGCGGACCGGGTACCGGCTGACGCGGCCTCAAGTCCTCGCGGGGGAGCCATGGATGCAATGCCTACCGAGAACGGGCACACCGAGAACGGAACGGCACCGCGCCGGGCGCCGGAGCCGCCCGTGCTGCCGGTGGTGGAGAACGTGAGCGAGGTCAGCCTCGGCAAGGTCCGGATCACCGTCGTCGAGGGCACCGCCCCGGAGTACGGCGACGACGTCCGGGTCTCCCAGCACCGCACCCGCGGGGGCGAGGCCTACCTGCGGGTGAGCTGTCCGCTGTCCGACCCGCTCGCCGTCCCCGAGCTGTTGCGCCAGCTCGCCGACCAGGGCGCACTGCCCTCCGACCGCACCGCCGAACTGCTGGCCCGCGGCATCACCGGACTGGTCGCCCAGGCGTGCGCCGACTACATGGACCGCGACCAGGACTCGCCCCGTCCGGCCCGCAGCTCCGGCCTCGCCCGCCGCGCCATGCTGCAGCGGATCAAGCACTTCGCCCGCAGCCGGCTCGCCGACCCCGAGCTGAAGCCGGAGATGCTCGCGCAGCACCACCACATCTCGCTGCGCTACCTGCAGAAGCTCTTCCAGGAGCACGGCCAGAGCCCGGCCAGCTGGATCCGCGACGAGCGGCTGCACCGCTGCTGCGCCGAGCTGCGCGACCCGCGGCTGGCGCACCTCACCATCGCGATGATCGGCGAGCGCTCCGGCCTGTACGGCGCCTCGCACTTCAGCCGGCTGTTCCGCGACCGCTACGGCATCTCGCCGCGCGAGTACCGCCGCGACCACGCACGCCTGACCGACGCCGCCTGACCCGGCGCCGCCCGCCGGGAGGTCCGACCCGACGCCGTCCGCCGGGCCGCCCGGCCGGTGTCGCCGCACCGCCCGCACCGCCCGTCCCGCACCGCCCGAACCACGCCGCCCGCCGGGCCGTCCGGCACCGACCGGACGGCCCGGGACGACCGGCGCCCGCCGGTCCCGAGCGAAAGGCCCTCCTCCTTGTCCAGCCTGTCCAGCTTCGAATACCCGGGCGAGTTCTACGAGGTGATCCGCAAGGATTTCCGCGACCTCGCCACCGAGACCGAGTTCCTCGCCTCGTACCTGCCGCCCGGCGGGTCGGTGCTCGACATCGGCAGCGCCACCGGTGCCAACCTGCGGGCCCTGGCCGCCCTGGGCCACCCCGGGACGGGCCTCGACCAGAGCGCCGCCTTCACCGGGTACGCCGCCTCGAAGGCCCGGGAGCCCGGCTCCGCCGCCGTCGAGTACGTGCACACCCGGGCCGAGGAGTACCGCACCGACCGGCGCTTCGACCTGGTGTACAGCCTGTTCAGCACCCTCAACCAGCTGGACCGCGGCGAACTGCGGCAGCTGCTGGAGTCCGTCCGCGGCTGGCTCGCCCCCGGCGGCCACGTCGTGGTGGACATCGGCCACCTGCTGAACTTCGTGGACGGCTACCAGCCGAACATCATCGCCCACCACCAGGGCGACGGCCTGCTCGTCACCCGGCTCGCCCGGCAGTCCGTGCACGCCCACCGCGCGGTCTGGCGCAACGAGGAGACGATCATCGCCCGGGACGGCGACGGCACCGTCTCGATGTACGCCAACTTCTTCGACCAGACCGTCTTCACCGCCCCCGAGGTGCGCGACCTGCTGGTGGACGCCGGCTTCGAGGTGGTCGCCGAGTACGGCGGCTTCCGCAAGGAGCCCGGCCCGCGGATCGGCCGCGGCCCGCTGCTGTTCGTCGCCCGTGCCGCCGCGACCGGCGAGGAGGCCGCCGCATGACCGCGCCCGCCGACACCCGCACCCTGCCGGACGCCGTCCTCGACGGCGGCCCGGCCCCCGAACTCCCGGTCTGCAACCTCGGCGAGGCCCTGCAGCGCGCCGCCGCCCGGCCCGACGCCGGCCGGATCCACCTCGTCCGCGCGGACGGCTCCGACACCGTGCTCGGCTACCCCGAGCTGTTGGACGGCGCCCGGCGGATCCTCACCGGCCTGCGCGCGGGCGGCGCCCGCCCCGGCGACCGGGTGCTGCTGCAGATCCGCGAGGAGTCCGACCTGCTGGCCGCGTTCTGGGCCGCCGTCCTCGGCGGCCTGGTGCCGATCCCGGTGCCGCCGGGCCGCACCGACGCCCCCGAGGCCGCCGCCCAGCAGCTGGAGTGGATCTGGGCCGGCTACGACAACCCCTGGGTGGTCGTCGGCGACGACGGCGCCCCGGCCGGCCGGGCGATGACCGAGGCCGGCCGCTGGCTCGGCCGCACCGGCGAGCTGCGCGGCCACGCCCCGGCCGAGGAGCTGCACCCGGCCCGCGCCGACGACCTGGCCGTCCTGCTGCTGACCTCCGGCAGCACCGGCGTGCCGAAGGCCGTCGCGCTGACCCACCGCAACGTGCTGGCCCGCTCCACGGCCACCGCGCAGGTCCGCCGGCTGGACGTGACCAGCCGCTCGTTCAACTGGATGCCGCTCGACCACATCGGCGGCCTGGTCATGTTCCACGCCCGCGACGTGCTGCTCGGCTGCACCCAGGTGCACGCCCGCACCGAGTGGATCCTGGACGACCCGACCCGCTGGTTCGAGCAGATCTCCCGGCACGGCTGCGACACCACCTGGGCGCCCAACTTCGCCTTCGGCCTGGTCAACGACCGCGCCGAGGAGATCGCCGGCCGGGACTGGGACCTGCGCAGCCTGCGCTACATCATGAACGGCGGCGAGTCGGTCAAGGCCCGGGTGATCCGGCGCTTCCTCGACCTGCTGGCCCCGTTCGGCCTGCCGCGCACCTCGATGCACCCCGGCTGGGGCATGTCGGAGACCTCGGCCGGCATCGTCGACTTCGTCTTCGACCCGGACACCACGGGCGACGAGCGGTTCGTCCCGGTCGGCCGGCCGCACCCGGGGGTGCGGCTGCGCGTCGTGGACGAGCACGACGCCCTGCTGCCGGCCGGCACCGTCGGCCGCCTCCAGGTGACCGGTGACCCGGTGTTCTCCGGCTACTACGAGAACCCGGAGCAGAACGCCAGGTCGTTCACCGGGGACGGCTGGTTCCGCTCCGGCGACCTCGCCGTGATCGAGGACGGCATCCTCACCGTCACCGGCCGGGTGGACGACCTGATCACCCTCAACGGCGCCGAGTACCACGGCCACGAGATCGAGGCGCTGGTCGAGGAACTC
Organism: Kitasatospora sp. NPDC085895; assembly: GCF_040702125.1. Classification (NCBI taxonomy): domain Bacteria; kingdom Bacillati; phylum Actinomycetota; class Actinomycetes; order Kitasatosporales; family Streptomycetaceae; genus Kitasatospora; species Kitasatospora sp. NPDC085895. The sequence goes on from NZ_JBFBJY010000036.1 coordinate 20,373, forward strand.
CCCTTCGTGGAGCCCTCGTTCACCATCGTCTCGCCGTGCACCGCGGCCGGCGGCGAGGAGGAGCTGGTGGTCTTCTACCACCCGCGCGGCGGCACCGGCACCGACGAGGCCGACCGCCGGATCCGCGACCTGGTCACCGAGCGGTACGGGGTGCGCCTGGGCGGGGTCGTCACCCTCGCCCGCGAGGACGTGCCGAAGACCGGCATCGGCAAGCTCCGCCGCGCCGAGCTGCGCAAGCGCCACGAGGCCGGCACCGCCGGCGGACCGGGCACCGGGGCCTGACACCCCGCCGCGGCACGCACCGAGCGGCCCTTGGTCCGGACACCCGGCAGACCGAGGGCCGCTCGCGCGTTCATGGAGAGGGAATGGACGATAGACGGGGGTCCGGAAGAAGGGTTTGCCTTCGAACCATGAACTGCGGTACGTGAGTTCACGGGCAACGTGGTGGAACGGAAGGAAGCCGATGGCACAACAGGAGCGGGCCAGGAGGACGTACGAGGCGGTGCTGGACGCCGCAGCGAGGGAGTTCGCCGCCCACGGCTACGCCAACACCAACCTCGGCCATGTGGCGCAGAGCACCGGCGTCACCAAGGGAGCCCTGTACGGCCACTTCGCCTCCAAGGAGGAACTGGCCGCAGCGCTCGTACAACACCTTGACGACGCATGGAAGTTGATCGAGGACGGGGTCGGCGACAGTCCGGACTCGCCGGTGGCGACCCTGAAGAACGTGACCTGCGCGCTGGTCGCCCGGCTGCACCGCGACATCCGGGTCAACGCGGCCCTGCGGCTGCTGCTCGAGGAGGCCCAGTCCTCCAAGCGGACGCCGGCCTTCGTGTCGGACGTGGAACGCACGCTGCTGCGCCTGGTCGTCCAGGCGCAGCAGCAGGGCGAGATGGACTCCGACTACCCGCCGGAGCCGGTGGCGCAGTTGATGACCACCGTGATCTTCGGCGCGCACTATCTGGGTTCGGTGCGCGAGGAGTTGGATCTGATCACCCGGGTCAGGTCGTCCTGGGACGTGCTGCTGCCCGCCCTGGGCGCCCGCTGGGTGAGCTGAAGACGCCCCCGCTGGGCGGGCAGCCTGACCCCCGCCCGGCGGGGCACGGCGGCCCGCCCCAGGGCCTGTCCGGCCGCTTCGGCGGCCGGGCGCTCGGCCCGGCCGGACGGCCGGTCAGCCGCGCCGGCCACCTCGCGGTGGGCGAGGTCGGCCAGGGCGACGATGCGCTCCGCCACCGGGCGCAGCCGCATGCCGCTCTCGGTCAGCGCGATCCGCCGGCCGCGCCGGTCGAACAGCACGGCGCCGAGCGAGGCCTCGAGGTGCTGGATCTGCGCGGTCACGCTGGACTGCGCGTAGTTCAGCTTCTTGGCGGCCCGGGTGAAGCTCATCTCGCTCGACACCTCGAGGAACGAACGCAGATGCTGAAGTTCCATCAGGACTCCTTCGGAGCGGGCCGGCGGGCACGGCGGTGCACGGACGCACCCGGCGGTCCGTCAGGACGTGGGGCCGCCGGGCAGGGCGGCCGGGCGGAACACGAGGTCCGCCTGGGCGATCGGACGGCCCGCCTGGGCCGCCGTGGCGCGTACGGTCCGGGTGCCGGGCTCGCCGCCCGTGGCCCGGGCGTCGAGCAGGATCGGCGTGCCGAACTCGCCGTACGCGTGGAACTCGACCCGCAGGCCGGTGAGCACCTCGGCGAAGGCGCCCCGGGCCTGGCCGTCGGCGAGCAGGCCGCTCTGGCGCAGGGCCTCGAGCAGCAGCACCGCCTGGACGTGGTCGGATCCGTGGTCGAAGAAGGTGGGGTGGCCCTGGTCCACCCGCAGCCGCCAGCGGGCGTCGTCGCCCGGTTGCGCGGCGAGCAGCACCACGTCGTCGGGGCGCCGCCGTCCCACCTGGGCCGGGGTGGCGGCGACCGCGCCGCCGTCCTCGGCCGGGAGGCCGGGCTCGGCCGGGCGGGCGGCCCGCAGCCGCCGGTAGAGCGCCGGGTCGAGGATCTCGCCGCCGATGGTCACCCGGGCGCAGGGGCGCCCGGCGCCGGCGTGGACGACGGTGTGCGTCCGGAAGGGCATCCGGCGGCCGGCCCGGCGCTCGGCGGGCATGTCGACCACCAGGTCGAGGGTGACCTCCTGCGGCGCACCGAAGGAGCCGCGCGCGGCCTGGCCGTCCGTCAGCTCGAAGTCGAAGCTCTTGGCGACGAAGGGCAGTTCGAGCGGCACGCCGTAGTACTCGTGGAACGTGAACATGGTGGCCTGGCGGACCGTCTCGATGATGACCATGCTGTCCGCGGTGCCGCCCGGTCCGGGCTGGAAGACCGCGTGGTCGCGGGGCCACTGGGCGGCCAGCAGGTAGCTGTCCGCAGTGGCTCTGGCCGAATCGGTGAGGAACACCTCGGAGACCGCGGCCTTGTGGACCAGTTTGCGCGACACCGTTCGATGGAAGTCGAGATCTGCGGCGCTCCGCTGCCGCGGCAGCAGTCCGGCCGTCGGATGGGTCAGCTGATCTGGTGCAAAGGTGTCCATCGCGAGCCTTCCCCCACGGGGCTGTGAACGACAGGGCACTGGCCAGGGTCCGACCTTGGGACCGAAAGAAAATATACCTCCGGGAAGGTATGTTGCCAAGCTTTGACCCTCCCCCAAGTCCCTTTCGCCACAAGGGAAAAGCGGGGGCATCGGCTCCGCGCAGAACTGCGCGGGGCCGATGCCCCCGCCGGAATCGGGGTGGGCGGGACGGTCAGCTCCCCGGCAGGATCAGGTCCAGCAGCTCCTCGACCCGCGCGACCACGTCTGCGCGGTCGTTCAGGATCCACGACACGTGCTGGACGCCGAAGAACGAGGCGACGATCGTCCGCGCCAGCGACTCCGCGGAGGCGTCCGCCGGGAGCTCGCCCGCCTCCTTGGCCCGCTCCAGCAGCAGGGTGTAGACGGCGATGTAGTCGATGAAGGGCAGCGGCAGTTCGGCGTCGGTGACCATGCGCTCGGTCTGCAGCCGGACGGCCGCCTGCGCCACCGCGTCGTCACGGAGCCGGCGCGCCGTCTCCATGGTCAGCCGGCGGACGGTCTCCAGCGGCTTGAGGTCCGGGTCGGCCAGGGCCGAGGTGGTCTTCGGCGCGGCCGCGTAGAAGCTGCCGACCAGTTCGGCCGCGAGCGCCTCCTTGTTGGGGAAGTGGAAGTACACGGCGCCCTTGGTGGCACCGGCCTCCTCGGCGATCTCCTGCATGGTGACGACTTTGAAGCCCTTGCGGGCGAAGAGTGCGGCGGCGGCCTCCAGGACCGTCGCCCGGGTGCGCAGCGCCCGCGCCTGTTTCAGGGCCGGAGCGCTCCGACCTGCTGCCGTTCCCCGGCTCCTGCTGGTGCCGCTGACCGGATTCCCGCTGGCCGCCATGGCTCAACCTCCAGGGGTGCCGGCACGGTCGTGCCGGAGTTTCGCGCGAATCATAACGTCACGAAGGTATGTTCCAAATATTCTGCGGTACGACGGCAGCCGGCCACGTACCCGTGCCCCGGAACGCCCGCATCCGCACCCCGTGGCTGCGGCCGCCTTCCGCGACCGGTTCCGGTCGGCCACGCTGTCCTCGTCGACGACGACGTCCCCGCCCGCTGCGCCGCTAACCGAACGGGCAACGGGCGCCCCGGCCCTGCCGGCGGCCGGCGTCGTCCCGGCACGTGACGCCAGTCCACGACAGGGGGAGACAACGTTGAGCATTCTGGACGATCCCTGCACCACGGCCCGGACCACCGGGCTGCCCGGGTCACTCACGTCGGCCGCGGACGCGCTCCGCCCGACCGCCTTCGGCCGGGCCTCCGAGACCGACCGGCTGCGCGGCCTCGACGCCGCGCTGGCCGAGCGGCTGGCCGGCTCCGGCTTCGCCCGCCACTTCGTCCCGCGCCGTTGGGGAGGCGCGGAGGGCAGCTTCACCGAACTCGTCGCCGCGACCGCCTCGTTGGCGGAGGGCTGTACCTCGACCGCCTGGTGCGCCGCCCTGCAGGCGGCCCACGGGCGGCTGGCCGCCTTCCTGCCCGAGGCCGGCCAGCAGGAGATCTGGGGGGCCTCCCCGGACGTCCCGATCGCGGCCGCGCTCGTGCCGCCGACCGGCCGACTGGAGCGGACGGCCGACGGCGGGGTGCTGGTCACCGGCCGCTGGCGGTGCGTCAGCGGGGTCCGGAACGCGGCGTGGGTGCTGCTCGCGCTGCCCGACCCGGCGGCCCTGCCGGGCGACTTCCTGATCGTCGCGGTCCCCCGGGAGGCGGTGACGGTCCACGACACCTGGCACAGCAACGGGCTGCGGGGCACCGGCAGCCACGACGTCAGCGTGGCCGAACCCCTGGCCGTGCCGGCGCACCGCTGCCTGGCCTTCATGGACCTCGTCCGGGCCTCCGCGGCCCCGGACCGGGCCCGCTGCCACGGCGTGCCGCCGCGGCTGGTGGCGGGGCTCGCCTTCGCCGCGCCCGCCGTGGGGGCGGCGCGCGGCGCGCTGAAGGCCTGGGCGGCGCCGCTGGCGGACACCCACGGTCCGGGCGGTCCGGCCGTCAGCCCGGCCCGCTGCGAGGTGATGGCGCGGGCCTCGGCCGAGATCGACATCGCGGCCTCGCTGCTGGCGGACGCCGCGACGCGGGCGGACGCCGGGGCCGTCGGCGACCGCGCGGTGGGCCGCAACCTGCGGGACACCGCGCTGGCGGTGGAACTCACCGTCTCCGCGGTGGAGCGGCTCTTCCGGGCCGGCGGGGTGGCCGCCCAGTGGGAGGACTCGGCGCTCCAGCGGGCCTGGCGGGACGTCCACACGCTGGCCGCCCACGGCGCGCTCAGCTGGGAGGCGGCGGCCGCCGAGTACACCCGGACGGGCCTGGCCGCGTACGCCGGCTGAGGCAGGGGTGCGGCCCGGTGCCGGCGGGGTTTCGTGCCCCCGCCGGCCCCGGGCCGCCGGCCCCGGTGCCGGGGCGCGACCGGCACCGGGGAGTCCGGCTCAGGCCGACATCTCCTTGGGCAGCAGCAGGTCGCGGGCGATCTGCGGCAGCATCTCGTCGAAGAGCTGCTGCCCGCGCAGCTCTCCGTCCAGGGTGTACGGGATGTCGTCGACCGGGATCACCAGCGCGGGCAGCGCCGGGACGAGCCGGGCGCAGGCGGCCCGGGCGGCGCGCTGGGTGGACTCCTCGCGCTCGGCGTCGGCCGGCACGAAGGCCACCAGCAGCACGTCGCCGTGGTCCGGGAGTTCGCCGATCAGGACGGCGGTCTGGCGGGCCGCGGGCAGCTCGGTGAGCGCCCGTTCGAGGGAGAGCAGCCGGGTGCCGAGGTCGGCCTCGTCCAGCTGGTCGTCGGAGGTGTGCGGCGGAACCGGCGTGGTCATGCGGGGATCTCCGTAGCTGACTGCTTGTCCAGGTGGATGTAGAGGTTGACCAGCGGCATGATCTCGGTGAGCAGCTCGCCGGTGCGGATGGTGCCGGTGGGGCTGTACGGGATGGCGTCGACCGCGATCACGTGCGCGGAGATCCACGGCACCCGGCGGGCGCAGACCGCGCTGACCGCCCGGTAGGCGGACGCCTCCAGGTCCCGGGCGACCGGGACGAAGGGCACCGCGAGCACGGGGCCGTGGTCCGGCACGGTGACCCGCAGCACGGCCAGGTCGCGGACGGCCGGCTGGTCGAGCAGCTCGGTCTCCAGCCCGAAGAAGGCGGAGTCGTGGTCGCCGTCGGCCCGGGCCCGCACCGCGCCGCTGGTCCGGCCGGTGAGTTCCAGCCGGCCCTCGTAGTCGATGACGCCGTCGTCGCCGGTGAGCAGGAAGGGCCGCGGGCCCTGGCCGTCGCTCAGGTCGACCAGCACGGAGGGCGCGGGAGCGTCCCCGTAGGCGTCCATGAGCTGGTAGCTCGCGACGGCGACCCGGCCGCGCGCGCCGGGCGGCAGCGGGCGGTGCTCGGCGTCCAGCACGGCGATGCCGATGCCCGGCATCGCGCGGCCGGAGCGGCAGGGCGACAGCGCCAGCTCGTCCGGGCCGAGCAGGGTGACCAGCCCGGTCTCGGTGGAGCCGTAGTAGTGGTGCAGGACGGGGCCGAAGCGGTCCCAGGCCTCGTTGACGATCCAGCGGTTGAGGTGCTGGCCGCCGGTGAGCAGGAAGCGCAGCCGGGAGGTCTGCCGCAGCTCGGCGGAGGCCGGGTGGGCGAGCAGCCGGGAGAGCACCGGCGGCACCATCAGGGTGGCGGTGACGCCCTCGTCGGTGATCAGCCGGCACATCTCGGCGAGGTCGTGGTACGGGCCCAGCACCACGGTGCCGCCCAGGGCGAAGAACACCCGCGCCCAGCCCGGGCTCGACGCGTGGTACATCGGGACGGTCACCAGGTAGGTGTCGTCCTCGTCGAAGGCGAACTCGTCGACCAGTTCGGCGAGCCTGCGGGCCTCGAAGGAGCGGCGGCGGACCACCAGCCGCGGGTCCCCGGCGACGTCGTAGCTCACCGCGAAGTGCTCGTAGGGTTGGGAGATCGGCGCGGTCACGGCGGTCTGCGCGGCGGCCAGCGTCGAGTAGTGCACCGGCTCGCCGGCCTGCGGGTCCGGGACGACCGGCTCGGGCGCGGCCAGCTCCTCGCCCACGCCGTGCAGGTGGACCTGCAGCACGCCCTCGCGGTCGGCCCAGCCGGCGGCGATGAGCAGCGGGCGGTGCAGCTTGCTGCTGACCACGACGGTCGGGCGGAGCTGCGCCAGGGCGTCCGCGGTCGCCTCCGGGGTGGCCTCGAAGTCGAGGCCGGTGACGGACACGCCCAGCGTCTCGAAGGCGGCCATGGTGACGACCAGCTCCCAGCCGTTGCAGCAGAGGAAGGCGGCGCGGGCCGGCCGTCCCTCGGGCAGCACCGCGGCCAGGCCGCCGGCCACCTTGGCTATCTCGTCGGCCAGTTCGCTCCAGGTGATCCGGCGTCCGCCGTCCACCAGTGCGACGTGGTCCGGGCGTTCAGCGGCGTGCCGCAGGGCGTCTTGCAGCTTGATCATCTCGAACTCCGTTCCAGTGGGCTGGAGTTGGCCCTTCTGGTTCATCCATCGGTTGGGGCGCCGGAACACCTGCCCGGCGGTCTCGCTGGGGAAGGTCGGGCTCTTCTTCGCTGCACGCGGTCGCCGCCGAATGCGCGGGCACGCGTCGGGACACCCACCCGATAGAAACAAACCTTCCCGAAGGTATCAATAGCCATCGGCAGGACCGATGTGCGGCCCGCCGACACCCCCGGCCGACCCCCGGCAGACCCCGTCCCGCCCCACCACCACCCGCCCCCACCTGCGGACACGACCGACGTGCGCGGATCCACGACGCCCGGTGCGCGGACCGGCAACACCCCCGTCCGGCCGGTCGGTAGCTTCGGCCGGGCACCGTCCCACCGCGCCCCGCCAGCCGTCCCACCGTGGAAGGAACAGCCCCATGAAGCGCCGTTTCGTCGCCCTCGCCGCCGCCCTCGCCCTCTCCGCAGGCGGCGCCACCCTCGTCGCCGGACAGGCCTCCGCCGACGACGGCACCGCGGCCGCGACGGCCTCCGCCGCCCGCACCAGCCTGCCCCCGTTCGCCGGCAAGACCTACCTGATCACGGTCGACAACGGGAACGTCTACAAGAACACCTACTCCGCGGACGGCACCTCGCTGCACTCCGAGACCGTCGCCGGCACCGGCGTCGGCGAGACCTTCGACGCCACCCTGGCCACCGCCCAGGTCGGCTGGGGCCTCTACTTCACCAACTGGGTCGAGCCCAACGGCGTCACCGTCAGCCACGTCATGAACTTCAACAACAACACCGTGAAGGTGTACTTCACCTTCGCCACGGCCACCGGCACCCGCCTCGGCCAGCTGCACAGCGCCACCATGAGCTGCGTGGCCTGACCCCCTTCCGGCCCGCACCCGGCGCGCCGCGCCCGACCCCCTTCCGGCGCCGCGCCCCGGCCGTGCCCGGGTACCGCCCCTCCCTGCGGTACCCGGGCACGCCGCCCGGCAGTGGTTGACTGGGCCCATGAGCATTCACGAGAACCTGCTCGGCGGCCCGCCGCCGACCCACCTCCCGGCCGAGCCCGGCCCGCTGGAGGCGCTGGCTCAGGGCGCCTCGCCCGCCGAGGTCGCGGCGAAGTTCCCGACGTCCTCGCTCGCCTGGGCGCAGCTGGCCGACGACGCCTACGCCGCCGGCCGCGTCGTCGAGTCCTACGCCTACGCCCGCACCGGCTACCACCGCGGCCTCGACGCGCTGCGCCGCAGCGGCTGGAAGGGCCACGGCCCGGTGCCGTGGGAGCACGAGCCGAACCGCGGCTTCCTGCGCGCCCTGCACGCCCTGGGCCGGGCGGCAGCCGCCATCGAGGAGAAGGACGAGGCCGAGCGCTGCGCCCAGTTCCTGCGCGACAGCTCTCCGACCGCCGCCGACATGCTGGGCTGACCGCCCGCCGCGACACCCCGCGGGCGGCCGCCACGGCCGCCCGCGGACTTTCCGCCGCACCCCCGGGGCCCCGCCGCCCGGCCCGCCCGCCGATCCGGCAGACTCTGCGCCGACACCGGGACGGCCGGGCGCGGCAGTGAGGGCGGGATCGGCATGGCGGAGCACCTGCGCGGGGCACGACCCCTCGTCCTGGCCGGCGCGGCGGCCCTCGCCGTGCTGGGCACCGGCCTGTGGGCGGGGCGCTCGGGCGGCCCCTTGCTGCTGGCCCGGATCTGCGACCACCCGGTGGTGCTGGGCACCGCCGGGATCGTGCTGTTCACCGCCGCGCTGGTGCGGCGGACGCGCTCCCCGCTCGTCCGGGCCGAGACCGCCCTGGTGGGCGCGGCGCTGGCCGCCGTCCTGCCGGCCGCGCAGTTCCTCGGGTTCTTCTGGAACGGTGAGGTGACCGTCCGGCAGGCCGCCCCCGGGCGCCCCGACCGCGTGCTGGTGGTCGAGGAGGCGCCGGACTGGATCGACACGCTGAGCCGGGTCTACGTCGACGACGCCACCGGGCTCGTCGAACGGCGCTGGCACCTCGGGGAGTTCACCGGTGACGACCCGTCGGCCGGGCTGACCTCCGTCGTGTGGGACGGCCCGGACCGGCTGCGCGTCACCGTCGGCGGCGAGGTCCACCTGGTCGACCTCGCCCCCGGCACCGGCCGGCCCGCCCGCTCCTTCCACCTGCGCTGACGCCGCCGCAGCCGGGCGGGCGGCGCCCGCAACCGACCCGGGGCGCGGCGCGTCTCCAGTCGTGGCGTCCGCCCGGACGCGACCCGCACCGGGCGGCCGATGCATACCGAGTATGTGGACATGCGGGCCGGTTGCGTGCGAGGGTGGATCGACGGTATCGATCCTGCAACACCATGACGGTCCGTCACGCCCCGTCGCCGACCAGAAAGCACCTCGTGCGAGCAGCCTCCGCCAGCAGGAACGCACCCGCGCCCAGCCGACGCCGCGCCCGACAGCAGCGGCGACGCCGGGCACGGCGGCGCACCGTCTTCGGCGTCGGCCTGCTCTGCTCACTGACCGTGCTGGGCGGCACCGCCTTCATGGTGCTCGGCGGCGCCAAGGACGCCGGGGCCGGCGGCCCCACCGCCCAGGCCCGGCCGATCCCGCCGCTGGCCAGCAGCGCCGCTCCGGCCGTCAAGAAGACCGAGTCACCGGCCCCGAAGCCCACGCCCAGCCCCACCCCGAGCCCGACCGCCGTCACCGAGAAGGGCAAGGGCACCTTCACCGTCGCCACCTCCAAGGGCGATGCGGTCGGCAAGGGCCTGATCCGGCGCTACCGGGTCGAGGTGGAGGACGGCATAGGCATCGACCCGCAGGCCGCCGCCCAGCAGGTCCAGACGATCCTCGGCGACAGGCGCAGCTGGACGACCGACGGCAAGAACGGCTTCAAGCTGGTCTCCGACGGCGTCTACGACTTCACCGTCAAGGTCGCCTCGCCCGACACCGTCGACCGGATCTGCGGCTCGGCCGGCCTGGACACCAAGGGCGAGGTCAACTGCGACGTCGGCAAGCAGGTGGTCGTCAACTCCAAGCGCTGGCTGACCGGTTCGCCGCAGTTCGGCGGCTCCCTGGACGACTACCGGGCGCTCATCGTCAACCACGAGGTCGGACACCGGATCGGCCACGGCCACGAGGGCTGCCCGGGCAAGGGCAAGCCCGCCCCCGCCATGATGCAGCAGATCTACGGCCTCAACGGCTGCGTCGCCAACGCCTGGCCCTACACCGCGGACGGCACCTACATCAGCGGGCCGGCCGTCCCGTAGCACCCGGTGTCCCGCGCTGCCCGGTCGCTCGGTGCTGCCCGGCCGGCGCCCCCGGGCGGGTGCCGCGGGCGCCGTACCGGCAGCGGCGGGCCGTCAGCAGCGGATCGCCGCGACGCCCTCCCCGGTGCCGGCCACCAGCAGCTCGGCGGTGAGCGCCAGCGCCCAGACCTGCGAGCCCAGCCGCAGGTCGACCGGGCCGTCCGCGCCCGGCCGGCGGAGCCGCACGAGACCGTCCGCCCATGCCGCGGCCGTCGCCGGCCCGGCCGGGGTGTCGACCGCCGCCACGGCGGTGACCTGGCTGCCGCGGCGGTCGACCGGTTCGGCCTCCGGCCCGTCCGCAGCCGCGTCCCAGCGCCGCACCGCCCCGTCGAAGCCTCCGCTGAGCAACAGTCCGGCGGTGCCGGCGAGCGCGGTCACCGGGCCCTCGTGCAGCTTCTCGGCGTCCGTACCGCCGTCCGGCCGGCAGCGGTGGACCGAGCCGGTGTCGTCGGCCACCGCCGGCAGCCCCTGCGGGCCGGTGGTGGCGAGGGCGCTCAACTCGCCGCGGACGGAGGCCTGCAGGGCGTGCAGCGCCTGCTCGGCGGCGGCCCCGCCCGCCGGCTGCCCGGCCGGCTCCGGCAGCACGGCCGCGGTCCCCTCCGCGTCCAGCAGCAGCACGGTGCCGTCCGGGGCCGTCGCCAGCCCGCGCAACGGCCGGGCGTCCGGCAGGGCGACCCGGGCCAGCGGCCGTCCCGACGGGGTGTCCACGGTGCGCACCACGCCGCCCGGGTCCGCCAGCAGCAGCTGCCCGGCGTAGCCGCCGGTGCCCACCGCCAGACCGGCCACCGGGCCGGGCCAGCCCTTCGAGGATCCCGGCCACATCGCCCACTCGGCCCGCCAGGGCGCGGGCACCTCGCCGAGCCGGTCGGCCGCGGTGTCGTCCATGCCGATCAGACGGGTGCGCAGCACCGCGGCACGGACGGCCGGGTCGTCCTCGCCGACCAGGGCCGGGCCGGCCGCCGTCCAGGCGTCCGGGACGGGACCGTTGACGAAGTCCATGGCTGCGGTGACCGCCACCGGCCTTGCACGGGTGAGGAGTTGGGCGTCGGCGAGCAGTCCGGAGGCGGAGCCGTCCTTGGCGGCGGCCGTCCACAGGTCGCCGAGCAGCGCCTCGTCGGCGGCACCGAGGTCGGGCCGGCCGTCGGGATGGCGCGGCACCCGGGCGATCAGCTCGGCCGCGGTCTCCGCGGGCCGCCCGGCGCTGCCGTCGGCCGCCCCTGGGCTGGGGTAGGCGGCCGGGTCGCCGCCGACCGAGGCCGCCCAGGCGGCGAACCGGGCCGGGTCGGTCCACTCCGGCCGGTCGAGGTCCAGGACAGCCGCCTCCGCGACGGCAGTACCGAAGGCCGCGGCCGCCGCGCCGCCGTCGGGCGCCTCCACGACCAGCCGCACCAGCTCGGACTCGGCGAGCGGCCGCAGCAGCCCCGCCACCAGGTGCGAGGGGTGCACCGCACGGCCCAGGTCCGGGACGCAGACCACCACCGGCCGGCCCTCGTCGGCCAGGGCGGTGATCAGCTCCCCCGGGCTGTGCACCAGGTGGCCGAGGCGGCGGCCGAGCAGCCAGAGCGCGCTGTCGACGGTGAGCCGCTCTCCGTCGAGCACCGCGTGCACCCGCTGCGGCTCGGGCAGCCGCTCTCCGGTGCAGGCCTCGCCGAACCAGGTCAGCAGGTGGGTCTTGCCCGCCCCGGGCGAGCCGGCGACCCGGCACAGCCGCGGTGCGCGGGGGTCGGCCAGCCAGCCCAGCAGCGCCCGTCCGGCCGGCTTGCGGCCCGCCCTCAGCGGCGGTATCCGACGCGCACCGTCACTCATGCCTGGTCCCCTCGTAGCCCGGTGAACGACCCATGAGCTTACTGAGCACCGACACCCCGACGGTCCGTCACCCCGCTGCGGCGCCGCCGCGGCCGCGGCGGCGGGCGTCAGCCCAGGACGGGCAGCCAGCCGCGGAGGTCGCTGCGCTCCCCGCCGGCGTGCACCTCGGCCGCCTCGACCGCGTCCGGCCAGGCGCGCCGGCCGGTGGCCAGCCGGATCCAGGTGAGCGGGTCGGTCTCGACGACGTTCGGCGGGGTGCCGCGGGTGTGCCGGGGGCCCTCGACGGCCTGCACCACCGCGTACGGCGGGATCCGCAGCTCGACGGCGCCGCCCGGCACCTGGTCGGCGAAGGCGTCGGCGAGCAGCCGGGTCGCCGCGGCCACCGCCTGCCGGTCGTGCGGGAAGTCGGTGCCGAGGGCGTCCGCGAGGTCGTCGGCGTGCACCACGGTCTCCACCAGCCGGGTCACCAGGAAGTCGGCCAGCGGCATCGGGCCGAAGCGCATCCCGATCAGCCGCCCGGCCTCCGCCGCGGCCGGGCCGGCCAGCACCGCGTGGAGCTCCGCGCAGCGCCGGTCGAACTCGGCGGCCACCTCGGCGGGCGTGCCGGCGAACGGCCCCGCCGCGAGCTCCTCGGCGATGTCGTTGATGGTGGCGGCCGCCGTCCGCGTCCTGCGCGCCCAGTCGAGCGGGGTGATGGCGGGGGCCTCCGGCAGCGGCTCGTCCAGGTGGGCCGGCACCCAGCTGACCACCATGCCCAGGTGCGACACCAACTCCCGTACCCGCCAGTCGCCGAGGCGGGTCGGCAGGTCCAGCTGGGCGGCGGTCAGGCCGCGGACGGCGCCGCGCAGCGCCTCGGTCTGCCCGGCGAGCGCGGCGCGCACCTTGGCCGGGTCGTACGTGCGGGTCTTCGTCGGCATAGCCAGCAGCGTACGCCGAGGGGCGGCCCGCTCCGCAGAGCCGGCCGCCCCTCGGGACGTGCGCATCCGTCAGGCGAGCAGGGCCTCGATGACGCCGGTGTGGGCGTCCTTCAGCTCCGCCAGCGTGACGGTGAACTGGCCCTGGACCTCCAGGGCGTCGCCGTCGACGACACCGATCCGGGCGACCGGCAGGCCGCGGGCACCGCACATGTCGTTGAACCGGACCTCCTCGCTGCGCGGCACGGAGACCACCGCGCGGCCGGCCGACTCGGAGAACAGGAACACGAACGGGTCCGTGCCCTCCGGGACGACGACGCGGGCGCCGTTGCCGCCCTTGAGGCAGCTCTCCACCAGCGCCTGGGCCAGGCCGCCGTCGGCGAGGTCGTGCGCGGCGTCGATCATGCCGTCGCGGGAGGCCGCGATGAGGATCTCGCCGAGCAGCCGCTCGCGCTCCAGGTCGACCTTGGGCGGCAGGCCGCCGAGGTGGCCGTGCACGACCTGGGTCCAGGCCGAGCCGCCGAGCTCGTCCTCGGTGTCGCCGAGCAGGTACAGCAGCTGGCCCTGCTCGCCGAAGCCGATCGGGGTGCGGCGGGTGACGTCGTCGATGACGCCGAGCACCGCGACCACCGGGGTCGGGTGGATGGCGACGTCGCCGGTCTGGTTGTACAGCGAGACGTTGCCGCCGGTGACCGGGGTGCCGAGCACCTGGCAGGCATCGGCGAGGCCGCGGGTCGCCTCGGCGAACTGCCACATCACGTCCGGGTCCTCGGGGGAGCCGAAGTTGAGGCAGTCGGAGACGGCGAGCGGCTTGGCGCCGCCGGCCGCGACGTTGCGGTACGCCTCGGCCAGGGCCAGCTGGGCGCCGGTGTACGGGTCCAGCTTGGCGTAGCGGCCGTTGCCGTCGGTGGCGACCGAGACGCCGAGGTTGGTCTCCTCGTCGATCCGGATCATTCCGGAGTCCTCGCCCACCGAGAGCACGGTGTTGCCGAGCACGTAGCGGTCGTACTGGTCGGTGATCCACGCCTTGGAGGCCTGGTTCGGCGAGCCGGCGACCTTGAGCAGGGCGTCCTTGAGCCCGGCGCCGTCCGCCGGGCGGGCGAGCCGCTCGGCGGTGGGGGCGTCGGCCTGCAGCGCGTCCTGCCAGTCCGGGCGGGCGAAGGGGCGGTGGTAGGTCGGGCCCTCGTGGGCGACGGTGCGCGGGGGCACGTCCACGACCTGCTCGCCGTGCCAGAAGATCTCCAGGCGCTCGCCGTCGGTCACCTCACCGATCACGGTGGCGATGACGTCCCACTTCTCGCAGATCTCCAGGAAGCGGTCGACCTTGGCCGGCTCGACGATGGCGCACATGCGCTCCTGCGACTCGCTCATGAGGATCTCCTCCGGCGAGAGCGTGTTGTCGCGCAGCGGCACGGTGTCCAGCTCGATCCGCATGCCGCCGGTGCCGGCCGAGGCCAGCTCCGAGGTGGCGCAGGACAGGCCGGCGCCGCCGAGGTCCTGGATGCCCGCGACCAGGTCCTCCTTGAAGATCTCCAGGGTGCACTCGATGAGCAGCTTCTCCTGGAAGGGGTCGCCGACCTGGACGGCGGGGCGCTTGGCCGGGCCGGTCGCGTCGAAGGTCTCCGAGGCGAGCACGGAGACGCCGCCGATGCCGTCGCCGCCGGTGCGGGCGCCGTAGAGGATGACCCGGTTGCCGGGGCCGGAGGCCTTGGCGAGGTGGATGTCCTCGTGCTTCATGACGCCGACGCAGAGCGCGTTGACCAGCGGGTTGCCCTGGTAGCAGGAGTCGAAGACGACCTCGCCGCCGATGTTCGGCAGGCCCAGGCAGTTGCCGTAGCCGCCGATGCCCGCGACGATGCCGGGCAGCACCCGGCGGGTGTCCGGGTGGTCGGCCGCACCGAAGCGCAGCGGGTCCATCACCGCGACCGGGCGGGCGCCCATCGCGAGGATGTCGCGGACGATGCCGCCGATGCCGGTGGCCGCGCCCTGGTAGGGCTCGATGTACGACGGGTGGTTGTGCGACTCGACCTTGAAGGTGACCGCGTAGCCCTGGCCGACGTCGACGACGCCGGCGTTCTCGCCGATGCCGACGAGCATCGCGTCGTTCTCCGGGGCCTTCTCGCCGAACTGCTTGAGGTGGACCTTGGAGCTCTTGTACGAACAGTGCTCCGACCACATGACGGAGTACATCGCGAGTTCGGCGCCGGTCGGACGGCGGCCGAGGATCTCCCGGATGCGCGCGTACTCGTCCTCCTTGAGGCCGAGCTCGGCCCAGGGCTGGGCGGCGTCCGGGGTCTGCTCGGCGTTCTTGACGGTGTCGAGGCTCATCAGGCGTTCACCAGCTGCTTCAGGACGGAAGTGAAGAAGCCCAGGCCCTCGGTGGTCGGGCCGGTGAGCGGCTCCACGGCGTGCTCCGGGTGCGGCATCAGGCCGACGACGTTGCCCGCCGCGTTGGTGATGCCGGCGATGTCGCGGTACGAACCGTTCGGATTGACGTCGAGGTAACGGGCTACGACCCGGCCCTCCGCCTCGAGTTCGTCCAGGACGTGCTCGTCGGCGACGAAGCGGCCCTCGCCGTTCTTCAGCGGTACGACGATTTCCTGGCCGCTGCTGTAATCGGACGTCCACGCCGTGTCGGCGTTCTCGATGCGCAGCTTCTGGTCGCGGCAGACGAAGTGCAGCGAGTCGTTGCGGGTGAGCGCACCGGGCAGCAGGTGCGATTCGCACAGCACCTGGAAGCCGTTGCAGATACCGAGGACGGGCATTCCCTGCCGGGCCTGCTCGATGATGGTGTCCATGACCGGCGAGAAGCGGGAGATGGCACCGCAGCGCAGATAGTCGCCGTACGAGAATCCGCCCGGCAGGACGACGGCGTCGACCTGGTGCAGGTCCTTGTCCCGGTGCCAGAGGGCCACCGGCTCGGCGCCGGCGAGACGCACCGCGCGCTGGGCGTCGCGGTCGTCGAGCGAGCCGGGGAAAGTGACGACGCCGACGCGTGTGGTCACTTCGCCTCTCCCTCGACGCGGACGGTGAAGTCCTCGATCACGGTGTTGGCGAGAAACGTCTCGGCGGCCTCGCGGATGCGGGCCAGCGCGGCGTCGTCCACCGGCCCTTCCAGCTCCAGTTCGAAACGCTTGCCCTGGCGGACGTCGGCGATCCCGGCGAAGCCGAGACGCGGCAGTGCGCGCTGCACCGCCTGTCCCTGCGGGTCGAGGATCTCCGGCTTGAGCATGACGTCGACTACGACGCGTGCCACTGGCACTCCCGGTGGTGATTGCGTGAAGGCGGGGGACCTTCAGACTACCTGGCATTTCGGGCCTCCCGGCGGGTCGGTCCTGGTGACGCGCGTAGACAAACGCCCCTTACGCCGCAAGGGCTCCGCACGTTCGAGCCGCCCCCGCACGCCCCTTTTCTCCGGATTCAATGGCGTCCCGGCCGGCCGGGCCGAGAACACCCGAATACCGGCACACCGGACATGTCGACCACGACTATCCCCGACTATCCGGCATCCTCGTGAAGCCGCGTGAATATCCGGAAAAAAGGAATGCCGGGGCCTTCGATTTCCAGCCTCTTTGGGTGCAGAATAGGGCGACCGGCGGCAGCCATCGGCTGTCATTTGGCACGGCATGCCCGCATGCCGCCGTGCGCGCCGCCGGCGGACGGGCCACCGGACACCAGCATCCGGCGGCCGAATTGCCCGAGAGGATTGACACCCATGGCTCAGCGTGTAGTCGTCACGCTCTCCGACGACCTGGACGGCGGCACCGCCGCGGAAACCGTCCACTTCGGTGTCGACGGGAAGTCGTACGAGATCGACCTCTCCGTGGAGAACGCGGAGAAGCTGCGGGAGGCCCTCGCCCCGTTCGTCGCGGCCGGCCGCCGGCAGAGCCGCACCGGCAAGTCCTTCCGGCGCACCGCCCTGACCCCCGACCCGCAGGCCGTCCGGGCCTGGGCGCAGTCGCATGGCATGGACCTCCCGGCCCGCGGCCGCATCCCGAAGGCCGTCTACGAGCAGTTCGCCGAGGCCAACTGAGCGTGCCGCCGCCCCGCCCCGGTACCCCTCCGGGGAAAGGGTGGGGCGAGCACTCCGATCGATGGGGTAGAGTATTTCTCGTCGCCGCAACCGGAGGCCGAAAGGCAGCCGGGAGGGGCGATCGGTGCCGAGGCACCGTGCGGACGTGGCTCAGTTGGTAGAGCATCACCTTGCCAAGGTGAGGGTCGCGAGTTCGAATCTCGTCGTCCGCTCGCAGTGTTCGAGCAACACAGCAGTAGCAGTACAACTCAACAGCATGCGGACGTGGCTCAGTTGGTAGAGCATCACCTTGCCAAGGTGAGGGTCGCGAGTTCGAATCTCGTCGTCCGCTCCGAGTACGAAGGGCTCCCTCGCAGAGGGGGCCCTTCGTCGTGCTGCCGACTCCTCGTGCTGCCGACACGCGCGGCACCGCCGATGACATTTGTCACCGCCCACCCGTGCAAGCGCACCGGCAGCCGGTGACGACACGCACTGACCCCGCGCGCCGCCCGCCGGGAGGCTGGAGGCATGAAGGACACCAGCCACTCCGGGCCGGCCGTCGAGGCCGTGGACCTGCACCGCCGTTACGGCCCCACCGGCCCGGGCGGCTTCGACGCCGTCCGCGGCCTCGACCTCACCGTGCGCCGAGGCGAGCTCTTCGCCCTGCTCGGCACCAACGGCGCGGGCAAGACCTCCACCATGGAACTCCTCGAGGGACTGGCCGCCCCCACCGGCGGGCAGGTCCGGGTCCTCGGCCACGACCCGCACCGCGAGCGCACCGCCGTCCGGCCGCGGATCGGCATCATGCTCCAGGAGGGCGGCTTCCCCGGCGACCTCACCGTCACCGAGACCTGCCGCGGCTGGGCCGGACTGACCAGCGGCGCCCGCCCGGTCGGCGATGCGCTCGACCTGGTCGGCCTCGGCGGCCGCGCCGGGGTGCGGGTCAAGCAGCTCTCCGGCGGCGAGCGCCGCCGCCTCGACCTCGCGGTCGCCCTGCTCGGCCGCCCCGAGGTGCTCTTCCTCGACGAACCCAGCACCGGCCTCGACCCCGAGGCCCGCGCCGCGGTCTGGCGGTTGGTCCGCACGCTGCGCGAGGACGGCACCACCGTGCTGCTCACCACCCACTACCTGGAGGAGGCCGAGGAGCTCGCGGACCGGCTCGCGATCATGCACGCCGGCCGGATCGCCGCCACCGGGACCGTCTCCGAGGTCATCGCCGGCCGCCCGGCCAGGATCGCCTTCGAACTCCCGGAGCGCTGCGGCCCGTACGAGGCGATCGGCCTGCCCGCCCTGCCCGCCGCGGACATCACCGCGGACGGCCGCCGGATCACCGTCCGCACCCCGCAGCTCCAGGCCGACCTCACCGACCTGCTCGGCTGGGCCGCCCACCACGGCGTCACGCTCGGCGGCCTGGAAGCCCGCAGCGCCACCCTCGAAGAGGCCTTCCTCGCCATCGCCGCCGAAGCGGCCGCCACCCCCGAGACGATCGGCAGCCCCCGATGACCACGCACGCCGCCACCGCAGCCACCTCCGCACCCGCCGCCCCGGCCACGACCACCACCGCCGGCCGCCTGCTCGCCCTGGGCCGCACCGAGGCCACCCTGCTGCTGCGCAACCGCACCGCGCTGTTCATGGCCGTCGCCATGCCGGCGGTCATGATGGTGAGCCTCAAGGGCATCCTCGACCAGCAGGCCGAGACCACCCCCGACCTGGACCTGCACGCCAACCTGGTCAACGGCGTCGCCGGCCTGGTCCTGCTCTTCGTCGTCTACTACAACCTCACCACCGCCTACGTCGCCCGCCGCGGCGAACTGGTGCTCAAGCGGCTGCGCACCGGCGAGGCCCGCGACCTGGAGATCATGGCCGGCACGGCGATGCCCTCGGTCCTCCTCGGCCTGCTGGAGTGCGGTCTGATCGGCGCGTTCGGCGCCGCCAGGCTGGACCTGCCCACCCCGGTCAACCTGCTGCTGATGGCCGCCGGCCTGCTGCTCGGCACCGGTCTGCTCGTCGCACTCGCCGCCGCCACCAGTGCCTTCACCAAGTCCGTGGAGACCGCCGGCATCACCACCCTGCCGCTGCTGCTGCTCGCCCAGATCGGCTCCGGCCTGCTCATCCCGCTGGAGACCATGCCGGACGGCCTCGCCACCGCCTGCCGACTGCTGCCCACCACCCCGGCCTTCCAGCTGATCCGGCTCGGCTGGTTCGGCACCGACGGCTCCGGGGCACCCACCGACTTCCTCGGCAGCTGGGTCGAGGCCCTTCCGCACCTCGGGCTCGGCGTGCTCTGGCTCGCCGCCGCCGTCTGGGCCGCCCGCCGCTGGTTCCGCTGGGAGCCGCGCCGCTGACCCCCGCGGCCTCCGCCGTGCCCGCCGTGCCCGCCGCACCGGAGGAATCCGGCGGCACCACCGATGGGAGGATCTGACGACCGTGCATCCGTCGAGAGGGGACGACGTGGACCTGCTGAGGCCGTCGCGGCGCTGGCGGGCGCTGGGCAAGCCCAAGCGCACCGAGCTCTTCATCCGCTGGTCCCTCTACGTGACCGGCGTGCTGCAGCCGCTGCTCCTGATCGGCGCCCTCACGGGCAAGCGCGGGGCGGACCTGCCCGACGCCGTCCGGATCACCGTCGCCGCCGCCTCGCTCACCGCCTCGGCGCTGTTCGTCGTCTGCTGCCGCGCCGGGCTCGCGCACTACCTCGGCCGACGGGCCCGGCCCACCGGCTGGCTGGTCGCCTTCACCGTCGGCACGCTGGTCTGCTACTGGGCGGTGCTCTCCACCACCCGCCCGACCGGCGACGACCCCGTCCCCAACGGCGTCGCGACCGCCACCTGGCTGCTGGTCTTCTGGTTCGCCCCGGTGGCCGTCGCCGTCCCGGTGAAGGCCACCGCGCCGATCGGGCTGCTCGGACTGGCGTCGTCCGTCCCCGTCGCCGTGCTCGCCGGCATCCCCGCCTCCACCGCGACCGGCCTGGCCGTCGGCTCCGGCATCGCCATGGCACTGATCGGCGCGACCTGGCGGGGCACCGCCTGGATCGCCGCCGTGGTCTGGGAACTCGACGCCGCCCGCGAGGCACAGGCCCGGCTCGCCGTCGCCGAGGAACGGCTCCGCTTCTCCCGCGACCTGCACGACGTGCTCGGCCGCAACCTCACCACCATCGCGCTGAAGAGCGAACTCGCCGTCCAGCTCGCCCGCCGCGGCCGCACCGAGGCCGCCGACCAGATGGTCGAGGTCCAGCGGATCGCCCAGGAGTCGCAGCGCGAAGTGCGCGAGGTCGTCCGCGGCTACCGGACGGCCGACCTCGCCGCCGAGGTGGCCGGCGCCCGATCCGTCCTGCGCGCCGCCGGCGTCGAGTGCGACATCGACCTCGGCCCGGACGCCGCCGCCCTGCCGCCCACCGCCCAGTCCGTGCTCGGCTGGGTCGTCCGCGAGGCGACCACCAACGTGCTGCGGCACAGCGAGGCCGGGCACTGCACGGTCACCCTGCGCCTCGACGGCGGGCAGGCCCGGCTGACGGTCGAGAACGACGGCGTCCCCGGGCGGGCCGCCGACCGCGACCACCCCGGGACGGGCCTGCTCGGCCTGCGCGAACGGCTCGCCGCCCACGGCGGCGGGCTCGCCACCCCGCCCGCGGACCCGGGCCGCTTCCGGCTCACCGCATCGCTCCCGCTCGACCTGCCGGCCCTGGAGGTGGCCGCCCCGTGACCGATCCCGTCCGCGTCCTGCTCGCCGACGACGAGCACCTCATCCGCGGCGCCCTGGCCACCCTGCTCGGGCTGGAGGACGACCTGCAGGTCGTCGCCCAGGCCGCGTCCGGGCCGGAGGCCCTCGCCATGGCCCGTGCGCACCGGCCCGACGTCGCCGTCCTCGACCTGCAGATGCCGGGGCTCGACGGGCTGGAGGTCGCCGCCGAACTGCGGCACGTCCTGCCGGACTGCCGGACGATGATCGTCACCGGGCACGGCCGACCCGGCTACCTCAAGCGGGCCCTGGAGGTCGGGGTGCGCGGATTCCTGCCGAAGACCGTCTCCGCCTCCAACCTCGCCGGCATCATCCGCACGGTCGTCGCAGGCGGCCGCTACGTCGACCCGGAGCTCGCGGCCGACGCCATCAGCGCGGGCGACAGTCCGCTCACCCCGCGGGAGACCGACGTCCTGGAGCTCGCCGCGCACGGCACCTCGATCGCCGAGATCGCCGAACGGGCCGCCCTCTCCCCCGGCACCGTCCGCAACTACCTGTCCTCCGCCGCCGGCAAGCTCGGCGCCGAGAACCGCCACGCCGCCGTCCGCACAGCCCGCGAACACGGCTGGATCTAGAAAGCCGGATCAGGGAGGGACACCCAAGGGGCGCGGGGGAACTGCGCAATCCGGATGGGGCTCACGCACGAACCGGGGTGACCCTGGTCCATTCATGAGCCGCATCCGAATTGCGCAGTTCCCCCCCGGCCTTCGGCCGGGAGGTGCCCCCACGCGCCCCTGACGGGTCTACCGCTCAGGCCCAGGACGTCCCGGTGAGGCGCTCGTAGGCCTCGATGTACTTGGCGCGGGTCCGCTCGACGATCTCGGCGGGCAGGGCCGGCGGCGGCTCCTCGCCGGTGCGGTCCCAGCCGGACTCCGGCGAGGCCAGCCAGTTGCGGATGATCTGCTTGTCGAAGGACGGCTGGACCTGGCCCGGCTGCCACTCGTCGGCGGGCCAGAAGCGGGAGGAGTCCGGCGTCAGCACCTCGTCGCCGATGATCAGCTCGCCGTCCAGCAGACCGAACTCGAACTTGGTGTCGGCGAGGATGATCCCCCGATCGCGGGCGATGTCCCGGGCCCGGGCGTACACCGCGAGGGTGGTCTGCCGCAGGGTGGCGGCCAGCTCGGCCCCCAGGCGGCGGGCGGTCTCCTCGTAGGGGACGTTCTCGTCGTGCTCGCCGACCTCGGCCTTGAGGGCCGGGGTGTAGATCGGGGCGGGCAGCTCGGAGCCGTCCTCCAGGCCGTCGGGGAGGGCGATGCCGCAGACGGTGCGGGAGTCCCGGTACTCGACGAGGCCGGAGCCGGTCAGGTAGCCGCGGGCGACGCACTCGACCGGCACCATCTCCAGGCTGCGGCAGATCAGCGTCCGGCCCTTCCAGTCCGCGGGGGCGCCGGCCGGCAGCTCGGTGGAGACCACGTGGTTGGGCACCAGGTCGGCGATCCGCTCGAACCACCACAGCGAGAGCTGGGTGAGGATGCGGCCCTTGTCCGGGATCTCGTTGGGCAGCACCCAGTCGAAGGCGGAGGTCCGGTCGCTGGCCACCATCACCAGGTCGCCGTTGGCGGCGCGGTACAGGTCGCGCACCTTGCCGGTGTGCAGGTGGACCAGGCCGGGAACCTGGACGGGCTCGGGCTTGGTGACAAATCCGCTCAAGGTCGTCTCGTCCTCAGGGAAGGGGGCTGACGGCCCGAGTCTTTCACGTCGGGCCGCCGGCCTCCTTGCAGAGGTGGTCGAGCAGGTTGGCGGTGGCCCGCTGGACGCGCTCGTCGGTGTGCCCGGGGCGGTCCAGCGCCGGCGACCAGGCGAAGGTGCCGGCGGCGAAGACGTACGCGCCGCTGGGCGCCCGGTAGAGCGAGGTCTGCTGGTGCCGCAGCCGCCCGGCGCTGTCGCGGTACGGGGAGTGGGCGAGCAGGGTCCGCTCGGTGTGGTCGGGCAGCGGCGCCCGCGGGTGGTAGTGGTCGGCCTCGCCGGCGACCAGGCCGGGCAGCGGGTCGCCGTCCTGGAGGCCGGTGCCGGCCCACAGCCAGTGGCCGGTGTTGCGGGCGATCATCGGGGCGGGCGAGGGGACCCGCCCGGCGTACTGGACGCCGAGCAGGGCCTGCTCCGGCTCGCCGGCCTCGCGCCAGAGCGCGCCCGGGGTGCCGGGCAGCCCGGCGGCCGGGTTGCCGACCGGGACCTTCTGCCGCTTGCGGCAGTTGAGCAGCCGGTTCGGCTCGCCGGACGGCCCCGGCGAGAGGTCGACCCGCCAGTACATGGTGTTGGCGGAGAGGAAGACCAGCGAGGTGCCGGTGTCGCGCGCGAACTCGACCGTCCGCCGCATCGGCTCGGACCAGTACTCGTCGTGCCCGGGGAAGACCATCGCGCGGTGGCGCTCCGGCTCGACCAGGCCGGCGTGCAGGTCGGTGGCGGTGGCGTAGGCCAGGTCGTAGCCGTACCGCTCGGCCCAGCGGATGAAGTCGTAGGCGTGGCCGACGTGCAGCGGCAGTCCGGCGCCGGCGTGCGGGCGGTCGAAGGAGACGGTGACGGCGGCCTCGGACTCGCCGACCAACCGGCCCTGCCCGTCCCAGGCGTGGTAGAGGCTGGCCCCGGTGTGCCCGTCCTCGGGGAAGAGGTTGTAGGCCTGCCAGGTCACGTCGGGCAGGACGAGCAGCAGGTCCGCCGGGTGCTCCGGGTCGGCGTCGCGGACGGTGAACGGGACGTGGCTGCGGTGCCGGTCGTCGGCGGTGGTGAGCACCGCGACGTACGCGCCGGGGCGCCAGTGCGCGGGGATGTGCAGCCGCCAGGACTGCCACCAGTGGTGGCAGGAGACCGTGCGGCCGACGACCAGCGGCGCGGCCTGGGCCAGGCCGGAGATCAGCGGGCTGGAGGTGACCTGGCGGGCGCCGTCGCCGCCGTAGTGGCCGATCCGGTAGACGTCCACGGTGAACTCGCGGGGCGGGTTCACCGTCACCCGGAAGTCCACCGAGCCGCCGGGCCGGACCACGCCGGCCGAGGCGAACCCCTTGATCTGCTGGTCGACGTCGTCGGCGTTGGCCGGGCTGTTCACCACCGGCGCGGGCCGGGGTGCGCTCAGCGGCTGCTGGCCCGGTGCGTCGACGCTGACGTACCACGGCACCCCGCCGTCGGCGAGGTACTGGTCGGGGCTGCGCAGCCACGGCAGCGGCCCCTGGCCGAAGGGGTCGGACACGCCGTGCGCCAGCGTGCCGGACTCCCAGCGGCGGTTGAGTTCCGTCCCCACGCGCCCCTCCCACGGTCGCCGGCGTCAGGCTCGGCGCGCCCGTCCGCGACTGGCATGTGCCACACGGATGTGCGTGCGGTCCAGCACACCACAGGTTGCTGGCACTGCGTCACCCCACCGTAGCAACTGGTAGGCAAGACGCCCGATTCCGCACCATTCGTCATCAACTGCGCACGGGGCGCGCGAGCCGCACGCCCGCCGTCTCCAACCAGCCTCGCAGCGGTGCGTCCTTGCCGAGTTCGACGGCCTGGCCGACCACCGCGACGAGGTCGGCCCGCCGTACGCCGCCCATCAGCAGCACCGGGCCGTCCAGCCAGTCCAGGCCGGCGACGGCGGCACCGGCGTCGACCACGGCGCAGCTGACCATCGCGGTGAGGTGGTCGGCGAGCAGGTCGCGGGCGTGGCGGCCGGGCGCGGTGTGGCCGCAGCGGCCGGCCAGCGCGGCGGCCAGGGCGTCTCCGCCGCCGCCTGCGAGCCGGGCGAGCACCCGTGCGAGCGGCGGGCCGTCGGCCCGCACGGCCCCCGGGCCGTCCAGGGCGGCCTGCAGCACGGCGGACTTGTCGCGCCAGCCGCGCACGGCGACCTCGCCCGGGTAGGCGTCCCATTCGAGCGGCTGCCAGCCGCCGGGCGGCACCTGGTGGAGCAGGTCGGCGGCGAGCAGCGAGACGGCGGCGTCCACCCGGCCCGGCTCCTCCAGCAGGTCGCAGGCGGGCCGGTCGCCGAGGCGGGTCTCGTAGCCGTCGGCGAGCCGGTCGCGGCGGGCCAGCTCGGTGAGCGCGGCGACCACGCCCGCGTTCAGGTGCTCGGGGTGGCGGCCGAGCCGCCAGGCGGGCAGCGCGACCCGGGTGAGCAGGCGGTCCCACCCCGCGTAGGCGAGGCCGACCTGCTCCTGGGCGGCGATCCGCATCCCGTAGTCGACCGCCCTGGCCTGGTGCGAGGCCCAGGCCGCCGCCGAGCGCTCCAGCTCGGCGGAGTGCGCGCGGCAGGCGCCGAGCAGCAGGCGGTTGATCCGGTCGATCACTGCGGCCGGGCCGCGGTGCGGCTCGCCGAGCGCAGCGTCCAGACTGCGGACGAAGCGCCGGGCGGCGGCGACGTCGGTGTCGGCGGCGACGGCGGTGCCCGCCACCACGGGGGCGAGCAGGGCGCGGAGCTCACCGGCCCGCATCCACCACAGGAAGGGCGAGCCGATCACCAGGACGGGCGCCGGGTGCGGGGTGCCCCGGCGGTGCGGGCCGGCGGGCTCCTCCAGCCAGCTGTCGCAGTCCGGGGTCAGCGCGATCCCGGAGGGCACGGGCACCTCCAGGCGCTCGGCGAGGTCGACCAGCAGCCGGTAGAGCTCGGGCGCCTCCTCCGGGCGGACCGGGACGGCCGGGGTGGCCGGCGGCACCGCCGTGCGGTGCGAGCGGTGCACCAGCCAGCCGGTCACCAGCGCCAGGACGGCGACGGCGGCCACCGCCCAGCGGACGGCGTCCCACGTGCCGCCGTCGGGCGAGCCCGGCGCGCCGATCCGGCCGGTGAGACGGCCCGCCAGCAGCACGACGGCCAGGGCGGCGGGGACAACGGTGGCGGCCAGGGCCCAGCCACGGATTCGCAGCACGGCCTGGGCATGCGCGCGTGCGGCGTCGACAGCGGCCATTCGGCGCGGCACCCCCTTCGGAGCGGTCGGAGGCCAGTGGGCCGGGGCCGGCAGGACCGACGGGACCGGTGGCCGAGGCGTCCGAGCGACTCGAAATGATCAGTATCCGACCGGGACTCGGCGGCAGCCGCCCCCGGTTGTGCATCCTGCATGGCTCTTCTGACAGTTTTGACGCCCTCGTGCAGATGGGTGTTCCGGATCGCACCGCTTTCCACTCGTCCTGGTGACGGCGCGAACGATCCGGACGCCCCCAGCATCCCCCCGGGAGCGTCGCCCCACCCGGCGGCGGTACCGCGGGTGACGCGGTCCGGCACCGCAGGCAAGCGCGATTCAGCGCACCCTACGACCGGAGCGCCGGTTGCGTCAGCCGGATGCCCCATGAGTCACCCGAAGGGCTGGATTCCCGGCTTCGGGGAACCTCCGGAGGTCCGCCGAACGGGTCGAGAAACGCCCGAGGGCGCTGCGCCCATGGGGGTGTCCCCGCGGAGGCAGCGCCCTCGGCGCCGTCGACGGCCGTGCGCTACTGCGCGGCCTTCAGCGCGATGTCGGTGCGGTGGTGCGAGCCCTTGAGCGAGATCTTCGCGACCCCGCGGTAGGCCCGCTCGCGGGCCTCGGCGATGTCGGCGCCGGTCGCGGTGACCGACAGCACGCGGCCGCCGGCGCTGAGCACCTCGCCGCCCTCGCCCGCCCGGGTGCCGGCGTGCAGCACGTGGGTGTGCTCGTCGGCGACCTCGGCCAGGCCCTCGATCGGGTCACCGGTGCGCGGCGCGGCCGGGTAGCCCTCGGAGGCCACGACCACGGTCACCGCGGCGCCCTCGTCCCAGCGCAGCGGCTCCAGGCCGGCCAGCGTGCCCTCGGCGGCGGCCAGCAGCACGCCGGCCAGCGGGGTGCGCAGCCGGGCCAGCACGACCTGGGTCTCCGGGTCGCCGAAGCGGGCGTTGAACTCGATCACGCGGGTGCCGCGCGAGGTCAGCGCGAGGCCCGCGTAGAGCAGGCCGGAGAACGGGGTGCCGCGGCGGCGCAGCTCGTCCACGGTCGGCTGCAGGACGGTGGCGAGCACCTCGTCGACCAGGCCCTCGGGGGCCCAGGGCAGCGGCGAGTAGGCGCCCATGCCGCCGGTGTTGGGGCCCTCGTCGCCGTCCAGGGCGCGCTTGAAGTCCTGGGCGGGGACGAGCGGCAGCACGGTGGTGCCGTCGGTGATCGCGAAGAGCGACACCTCGGGGCCGTCGAGGTACTCCTCGATCACCACGCGCTCGCAGGCCGCGGCGTGCTCCAGCGCGGCCTCGCGGTCGGAGGTGACCACGACGCCCTTGCCGGCGGCCAGGCCGTCGTCCTTGACCACGTACGGGGCGCCGAAGGCGTCCAGCGCGGCGGCCGCCTCCTCGGCGGTGGTGCAGACGTACGAGCGGGCGGTCGGCACGCCGGCGGCGGCCATCACGTCCTTGGCGAAGGCCTTGGAGCCCTCCAGCTGCGCCGCCTCGGCGGACGGGCCGAAGACGGGGATGCCGGCCGCGCGCAGCGGGTCGGCGACGCCGGCCACCAGCGGGGCCTCGGGGCCGACCACCACCAGGTCGGCGGCGAGCTCCCGGGCCAGGGCGGTGACGGCCGCGCCGTCCAGCTGGTCGACCGGGTGCACCGTGGCGACCTGCGAGATCCCGGCGTTGCCCGGGGCGCAGTGCAGCTCGGTGACGGCGGGATCGAGGGACAGTGAGCGGCACAGGGCGTGTTCGCGGGCGCCGCCGCCGATTACGAGGACCTTCACGTTTGGCAAGGGTAGTCGGTGGCCGGATCCGTGCTCGTGCCGCCGGGGTGCCGACCGTGGCGAAACCTCCAATGCTGCCGCTTTTCGGCGCATCCGATCTAGAGGATCGTCCAATCCGGAGGGGGCCGGGGCGACCACCGGGCGCCGCCGCAGGCCGCGGGTCATGTCCGCGGGCCCGCCGGGCCTCGCTCGGAAGAGTGAAATCTCGCCGCCCGACGAAACCCTCTCACCTCGGCTTCCGGACCCGAATTCGGATAACGATCACAGCCGAAGCACCCCCACGGTAAGCCATTTGGGGGTAAGAAGTGCTGATGGACGAGAACCGGCGGACTGCCGGAGCACGGCACCATGGGCGGCTCACACCACCCGCGCACGGAGCCATGTCCGACGATGCGTCGGTTCGACGCACCGTCAGCCGGGCGTCCAGCCAGGACTGCACTGTCACCCGCCACAGGGAGCCCCACAGGTGAGCCAGCCGGAAATGCAACCCGAGGAGAGCCCCTGGGGCAAGGACGTCGGTGAGGAGGACCAGCCCTCCCCGGCGTCGGCCGGCCGCACTCCGACGCGCCGCCGCACCGACCTGAGCGCCCGTCAGTTCCCGCTCGGTGACTGGGGCGAGCCCGCCGAGCGACTGGAGGAGCTCTACCGCTGGTCCGAGGAACGGGCCGTGGAGGCGATCGACTGGTACCGCAAGGACCGTGTCTGGAAGCGGCGTTGGGCCCGGCTGCTGCGCTTCGGCGCCGCGGTGTCCGGGGTCGCCGGGGTGAGCGCCCCGCTGGTCGGCACGACCGGCGTGCTGGACGGCGCCGCCGGCTGGGGCTACGTGGGCCTCGCGATGTCGGCCGCCTGCCTGCTGACCGACCGCGGCTTCGGCCTGACCTCCGGCTGGATGCGGGACGTCTCCACCGCGCAGGCGCTGCAGCGGCGACTGGAGGCCTTCCAGTTCGACTGGGCCTCGGAGTGCGTCCGCGAGGTGCTCGGCCCCACCGAGGGCACCGCGGGCGAGGCCGCCGAGCGCTGCCTCGGCGTGCTGCGGCGGTTCTGCGAGGACGTCTCCGACATGGTCCGCGCCGAGACCTCGGAGTGGATGCTGGAGTTCCGCGCGACGATGACCCAGCTGCCCACCCAGGCACCGGGCGTCTGGGGCGGCCGCTCCGAGGGCGGGATCGGCGCCCAGGTGCGGGTGCTGCCGCCGCCCGGCACCCGGCCCACCATGCCGCGCCAGCGCCCGCCGGAGGGACCGCTGCGCTGACCGCGCGCACCGACAGCAGAGGGCGGGCCCGCCGGGCCCGCCCTTCCGTGTGCCGGCCGAGGCCCCGGCTCGGGCTCAGGCTCGGGCTCAGGCGAAGACGATCATCGAGCCCTGGGTGACGCTGCGGGTCGCCGCCGCGTACAGGCCGGCCCAGGCGTGCCGCTCCCGCGCGAACGGGTGGTGCGCCTCGTCCAGCGGCGGGGCGAAGGGCTGCTCGAGGCCGGTCGGCGAGAGCGGCCGGGTCGGCGCCGGCGGTTCGAGCACGTCGATGCCCAACACCGGCGCCACCGCCTGCAGTTCGCGCAGCAGACCGTACGAGGAGCCGAGCGGGCCGCCGGTCGCCAGCAGCGCGTCGTCGACCAGCGGGACGGGGAACTCCACCGGGACGTACGCCCCGGCGTGGTCGAAGTGCCAGACCAGGTGCGACTGTTCGGCGGTGGACTCGAACATCTCCAGCAGCTGCTCGTAGTCGCCGCCGAGCGCGTCCACCGGGGTGATCTGGAAGCCGGTCACGCCCAACAGGTAGGCGCGGCGCAGGAAGTGGAGCGAGTCGTAGTCGAAGGCGGCTATCGGCTCGACCTCACCGGTGATGCCGGGCGCGTAGCCGTGCACCGGGACCTCGGGCAGCCCGTGGCCGGCCAGCACCGCGTTGTAGCGGACGAGGTCGTCCCGGAAGGGGTTCTCGGGGTTGTAGGTGAGGACGTCCACGAGCGGGACGAGCCAGAGGTCGCAGGCCATGGCCGGCTCATCCTCTCCGGGGGTCGGACGCGGCGCGCGCGCCGCCGACGGTGGTCGGGGAACGAGCGCCCACCCTACCGGTGCCCCGCCGGGCCCACGGGGCCGAGGACGACGTCCCCGCTCAGGACGGAGAGGTGCGGCCCGGCACCGGGCCGGAGGGGCGGACCGGCCGCCCGAAGCGCCCGGGCGGCACCGACCGGGGCGGCGGGACCCGGGTGGCCTCCTCCGCCACCGCGGCCGGAGCGGCGGGGACGGCCGGGGCCGGGGCGGCGGCCGGCGGGCCCGGCTCGGAGGCGCTCGCGAGCGGCGCACGCAGCAGCGCCGCCACCGGCACCGCGTCGGTCTCCTCGCCCGCCAGCCGGCCCAGCAGCTCCAGCGTGAACAGGTTGTAGTCGTTGACCACCCGGTGCGCCCCGGACAGGTCGCGGGCCTCGATCCGGTCGACCAGGTCGCCGTGCCGGTCCCAGCAGACCCCGCCCAGGTCCCCCACCTGCCGCAGGTAGGGGGCGGCGAACATCCAGGACTGCACCCGCAGCCAGCCGAGGTAGTCGGCGATCCGGGCGTTCCCGAGCAGGGCTGCGGCCTCCTGCCAGAACCGCAGGTCGCAGCCGACCAGCACGTCCAGCTGGCCCTGCCGGGAGGCGCGGGCGGCGGCGTCGGCCCGGCGGCGCAGCGAGGGCATCCGGGACCAGTCGTAGCTCCCGGAACCCCGGGCCGGGTGCGCGGTGAGCCGGCGCATCGCGCTGTCGGTGAGCAGGGTGCGCGCCTCGAAGATCTCCACGAAGTCCCGCCAGGTGAAGGCGGGGACGGTGAAGCCCCGGTGGTGCTCGGTGCGCAGCAGCCCCTGGGCGGCGAGGTCGACCATCGCCTCGCGGGCCGGGGTCGCGGACACCCCGTAGAGGTCGGCGATCTCCTTGACGGTGAAGTTCCGGCCGGCGGCGAGCCGGCCGGCCATCATCTCCTCGCGCAGCGCGTCGGCGATCTGCTCGCGCAGGCTGTTGCGCTGGATCGGGGGACGGGCGGCACCGGTGCCGTACATGCGGGCCACCCCTCCTCGGCGGGCGTCACGGGGCCAGCGCGGAAGGCGGTGGCGGCCCATCTTCTCAAAGTCGCCCCCGGGGTGCACAAGTACCCCATCACGCCCATAACCGGACAGCGGACACCGGCTGCCGGGCAGCGGGTGTCCGCCGCACCGGCCGGGCGGACGGGGACGGTACGCCGGGGCGGGCGGCGGCGGCCTGGTGTCAGTGCTGGACGGGCGTCAGCGCTGGACGGGCGCGGGGATGCCGAGCAGCCGGTCGCGGTGCACCGGGAAGTCGGCGCGGGCCTTGCCGACCTCCGCCGGGTCGAACTCCACGGTGAGCACCTCCTCGTCCGGGCCGGCCTCGCCGAGCACCCGGCCCCACGGGTCCACCACCAGGCTGTGCCCGGCCTGCGGGACCCCGCCGTGGGTGCCCGCGGTGTTGCAGGCCAGCACGAACGCCTGCTCCTCGACGGCCCGGGCACGGGCCAGCAGCGTCCAGTGCTCGCGGCGGCGCTCCGGCCACGCGGCCGGCACCACGAGCAGCTCGGCGCCGTCGTCCAGCAGGGCCCGGAACAGCTCGGGGAAGCGCAGGTCGTAGCAGGTGGCGAGGCCGAGCCGGCCGAGGTCGGTGGCGGCGGTGACGATCTCCTGGCCCGCACCCATCGCGACCGCCTCACCGCTGTCGAAGCCGAAGCGGTGGATCTTCCGGTAGGTGTGGGTGAGGGTGCCGTCCGGCGCGAACAGCAGCGAGGTGTTGTAGATCGGGCCGTCCGGATCGCGTTCGACGATCGAACCGGCGTGCAGCCACACCCGGGTCGCCCGGGCGGCCGCCGACATGGCCTCGGCGGTGGGTCCGTCCAGGGGCTCGGCCCCGGTCGCCCACGCCTCGTAGGCGAAGCCGCCGAGCGCCCACAGCTCCGGCAGCACCACCAGGTCCGCGCCCTCCTGGGCCCTGACCAGCGCCGCGGCGCGGGACCGCCGCTCGGCGGGCGGCTCGGAATCGGAGACCGCGAGTTGGATCAATGAAGCGCGCACAGTACCACCGTCCACGGCAAGAGTCCTACGATCATCACCCGAAAGCGCTGCCCTGCTGTGACCCGACAGCGTAACGTGCGGGTAGCGCTTGCGCCCCCAGGTCCCGGCGGCGGCCGGCGGGGCGTGTTGGAAGCTGACGGAGGGCCGGAGATACCCGTGACGGACAACCAGACCGTGCAGGCTTACACCGACGCGTGGACGCAGTCCATCGAGTCCGTGGCCGAGCTGCTGGCCCCGCTGCCGACCGACTCCTGGAACCGGCCCACCGAATGCCCCGGCTGGTCGGTCCGCGACATCGTCTCGCACATCATCGCCGTCGAGTCGGAGCTGCTCGGCGACCCCCGGCCGATCCACTCCCTCCCCCGCGACCTGCGGCACGTCACCAGCGAGTTCGCCCGCTACGTCGAGCTGCCGGTCGACAAGCGCCGCTGCCACACGCCGGTGGAGATCACCAGCGAGCTGGAGTACACGGTCATCCGCCGCTCGCGCGCCCTGCGCAACGCCCGCCAGCAGCCGGAGGACCTCGTCCGCTGGCCGGCCGGCCCGCTCTCCCGGGACATCAGCTACACCGAACTGCTGCGCAACCGCGCCTTCGACGTCTGGGTGCACGAGCAGGACCTGCGCCGCGCCCTGCGGGTGCCCGGCAACCTGGACTCCCCCGGTGCGGTGGTCGCCCGCGACTACCTGGTCCAGGGGCTGCCCAAGGTGGTCGCCAAGCTCGCCGGCGCACCGGCCGGCACCACGGTGGTCTTCGACGTCAGCGGCCCGCTGGAGTTCCTGCGCACCGTCCGGGTCGACGCCGTCGGCCACGGCAGCGTGGACACCTCCGTCGGCCTCGCCCCCGACGTCCAGTTCCACCTGGACTGGGAGACCTACCTCCGGCTCGCCTGCGGCCGGGTCCGCCCCGAGATCGCCGCGCACGCCGTCCGCGTCGACGGCGACACCGAACTCGCCGCGCGCATCCTGGCCCACTTCGCCCTGACCCCCTGACACCCCCGCCCCGGCCCTTTCGGGGCCGCCCCTGGCGCACGCCCCCGCGCGCGGGTGGCGCACGTCCTCGTACCCCCGTACGACGCCTGCCGACCGCCACATCATGCGTTCGGACTCGTTGATGTGTGCAGAACCCATCACCGAGAGTGAAGGAGGGGCGGTATGCACGACGAGACCGACATGGTGTTGGTGCCGTCGAGCTTCCCGATCACGGGGCAGCCGATCAGGGTGGTGATGATCGACGGGGAGCCGTGGTTCGTCACCGCGGACGTGTGCAGGATCCTCGGGTTGACCAACCCGAGCGAGGCCGTGAGGAGCCTCGACAGCGTCCGCGTCCGGCGGGTAGACCTTCGGGTGATTACCCTCAGCCCGGCTGAGGGTATTGACGTTTCTGCAGGTGGAAAACCCTATGGGCGCGGCAACCCAGTGGTCGGTGTAGTGGACGAAGCCGGCCTGTACCGGCTGATCCTGCGGTCCGCCAAGCCGGCCGCCCAGCCCTTCCAGGAGTGGATCACCGGGGACCTGCTGCCTTCGATCAGGCGCGGTGACTTCGACCTCGGCCACCATCGGGCGCGGATGGCCGGGACCCTGGCCGAAGCGGTCGGGGAGCAGGTGGAGATCCTCACCGACGTCACGCGGGGTGACGGCATCGGCGCCCACGTCCGCTCGGACGGCACGGTGCACTGCCGGCACGGCGAGATGGAGTTCCGGGTGCCGGGCCGCGGCGAGGACAGCGGGCCGCCCTTCGGCCCGTACTACAGCTGCCCGAGCGTGGAGCGGGTCGGGATCCGCGGGAGCGTGGTGCTGCCGCGCTGCCCGCGGCTGAAGCTGGTCGAGCTGATCCGGCACCTGGCCGAGACCGGCCGCCGCAACCACCCGGGCGGCACCGTCCGGTGCGAGCTCGGCCGGGTCACCTTCTCGGGGGCGCCGCTCGACATCGCGGACCTGCTCCGGGAGATCGGCGAGGCCTAAGTGGTGACCCTCAGCCGAAGGCAGGGGTTCTGACCTGTGGAAACGCCAATACCCTCACGTGAAGTGAGGGTATTGGCGTTCTCTCAGTGCCCCGCCCTGCGGCGGAGGCGGAGGATCATCGCGGTGCCGACCGCCAGTGGCACGTACTGCCAGCAGAAGGCCCAGCGGTAGGCCTCGGCGGAGTGGGTGCCGTCGGCGCCGGCGAGGGCGTCGAGCAGGACGCCGATGCCGAGCAGGGTGACGACGGCGCCGACGAAGCCGCCCATGTTGGCGATGCCGGAGGCGGTGCCGAGCCGTTCGGCGGGGTTGTGGGAGCGGGCGTAGTCGAGGCCGACCAGTGAGGCGGGGCCGTTGCTGCCCATGACGGTGATCAGCACCACCAGCAGCCAGAGCGGCGGTCGTCCGCCGGGCCAGCCGAGGGCGGAGGCCCAGCAGAGCGCGGTGGCGGTGATCACCGCGAGGGTGAGCGGCATCCGGCTGCGCGGGCTGCGGGAGACCGTCCGGCCGAAGAGCAGTGCGAAGGCCATGTTGCTGACCACCAGCAGGGTGAGCATCCCGCCGGCGGCGGTGCGGCTCATGCCCTGGCCCTCGACCAGGTAGGGCATGCCCCAGAGCAGGCCGAAGGCGCTGGCGGGGAAGGCGGTGGTGAAGTGCACCCACAGCCCCAGCCGGGTGCCGGGTTCGGCCCAGGCGTCCCGGATCTGTCGGCCGACGGACGTGGTGGGGGCGGGGGTGCTGCGGCGGGTCCGGCGGTCGTGCCCGGGCCCCTCCCGCAGGACGAGTCCGACGAGCGCGAAGATCCCGGCGCCGGCCAGGGCGATGGCGGCGAAGGTGGCCGTCCAGCCCTGTTCGTGCAGGGCCCGGGCGAGGACGACCGTGGTGACCAGGTTGCCGCCGACCCCGACCAGGCCGGTGAGCTGGGCGATCAGCGGGTTGCGGGCGGCCGGGAACCAGTGCGCGGCGATCCGGAGCACGCTGATGAAGGTCATGGCGTCGCCGCAGCCGAGCACGGCCCGGGAGGCGAGGGCCGGGCCGAAGGAGGTGGCGAAGGCGAAGGCCAGCTGCCCGGTGCTCATCAGCAGGACGCCCAGCAGCAGCACCCGCCGGGCGCCCTGGCGGTCCACGAGCAGGCCGACCGGGATCTGCATGGCGGCGTAGACCAGCACCTGGAGGATGGCGAAGGTGGAGAGGGCGGAGGCCCCGATCCCGAAGCGGGCGGCGGCGTCGAGGCCGGCGACGCCGAGGCTGGTGCGGTGGACGACCGCCAGGAGGTAGACCGAGGCGCCGACGGCCCAGGCCGCCCAGGCGGCACGGCCGCCGGGCGGGACGGGACGGACGAGGGGCTGCGGCGGGACGAGGGGGGACGGGGGACGGGTGGTGCCGACGGGGTCCGCGCTCATGGCCCCTGAGCCTAGTCATCCCATGACCGGATCAATCCGGCAGGGTACGAACCGGGTCCGCGCCGCGGGCGCGCCACGGACGCCCCCGGACGCACCACGGACCGCCACCAGCGCGCCGGTCAGCCGGTCAGCCGGTCAGCCGGTCAGCCGGTCAGCGTCCAGCTCACCGTGCGGGTCATGAAGCGGTCCCGGAACGCCTCGTCGCGCACCCAGTCGGTGGTGTCGCGGACGGTCGCGGTGACGGTGGCGCGGGCGCCGGGTGCGAGCGTCAGGCCGGCGGTGTCCAGCCAGGTGCCGCCGGGGGCCGCCACCCGCCGCCCGTTCACCGTCCATTCGACGGCCAACTGGCGCGTCCCCTCCAGGGGCACCGCGCTCACCTGGAGCCTCGGCCGCCCGGTGACCACGCCGGGCGTGGGCGAGGCGCCGTCCAGCGGCTTCACCCGGCGGTAGATCTGTTCGACGATCGCCTCGCGCGAGGGCAGGTTGTACTGCCCGCCGAGGGTGCGCATCACGGAGTCGGCGGTGGGCCGGTAGAGGCCGTTGGCACTGCGGTAGGCGCCCACCACACCGCCGCCGTCCGGCGAGGTGGCGCCGAGCCAGCGCCACCACTTGGTGTGGGTCCGCAGCATCTCGTCGGCGTCGACGGCCGAGAGGTTGGCGTAGTCGGGGTCGTCGGGGGCGCTGTCGTACTCGTCACCGAGGTCGCCGACGGTGTGGCCGATCTCGTGCTGGATGATCCGGCCGGCGTCGGGGCTGCCGCCGGCCAGGGTGGTGACGCCGGTGCCGCCCGCGCCGCCGTACTCCTCGGAGTTCGCGAGCGCTATCAGGAACTGCGGTCCGGCGTCCTCGCCGGCGTAGCGGGCGGTCGCGGACTCGTCGGCGCAGAGCAGCCGGGCGGTGCCCTCGCACCAGAAGTGCATGCCCAGCGGGGTGTCGGTGGGTCGGCCGTCCTCGGCCTCGGCTATGCCGGCGACCGGGGAGACCACCTCGACCCTCCGTATGTTGAAGAAGTTCTGGTAGGTGCGGAACGGCTCGATCTCCATCAGGGCCCGCCAGGCCCGGTCGGCCTGTTCCCGGAAGAGCGGCTGCTGGGCCGCGGTGTAGCCGTCGCCGAGCAGCACCAGGGTGATCCGGTTGGCCGGGTCGCCGACGCGCCGGATGTCGATGCTGGGGGCGGCACCGGGTGCCCGGAGGTCGATCCGGTTCTGGGCGGGCGGCGCACCGCGGTCGGTGAGCGGGCCGGCGGGCGGCCCTATCACCGCGGACGGAGCGGGGGCCGCGACCTCGAGCGCTGCGGGCAGCACGGCGGCCGACATCAGCACGAGCGCGGCCAGACTCCGGACGATCCGGCCAGGGTTGCCAGGCGGCATGCGGGTGCGTCCTCCGGGCTCCGGTCACCCGGTGGGGGCCCGGGTGGTGGTCGCACAGACGTACCCCTCGCGACACGCCCGGCCGACCGGACGCATCCGAAGTTCGCCGGACCGGCCCAATGCCGTAACGGCGTGTCGGCTGGCCACCGGCGGCGAACCGTCTCCAGAACCTGCTGGTCAGCGTCGGCGCGGGCCCCGGTCAGCCGCCGCGGAGCGCGGTGAGCGGGTCGGTCCGGGCGGCCCGGACGGCCGGGTAGAGCCCGGCGAGCAGGCCGACCGCGGAGCCGATCAGCGGCGCCGGCAGGGTGGCCCAGGGCTGCAGGACGGCCGTCCAGTCCCGGGAGGCGGCCACCGCGAGCACGGTGAGCACCCCCAGGCAGGTGCCGATCAGCCCGCCGAGGGTACCGAGCGCCGTCGACTCGGTGAGGAACTGCGCGGCGATGTGCCGGGTGCGGGCGCCTAGCGAGCGGCGCAGGCCGATCTCGGGGGTGCGTTCGAGGACGGCGACGAGGGTGGTGTTGGCGATCCCGACCGCCCCCACCACCAGGCAGATCGCGGCCAGCGTCAGGAAGAGGCCGGTGAGGTCGGAGGTGACCCGGTCGCGCAGGCCGTGCGGGTCCGGCGGCGCGGTGACGGTGAGCAGGTCCGGGGCGTCCGGGCGCAGGGCCACCGCCAGCTGGCCGGCGACCACGTCGGCGGCGCCGACCCGGGTGGCGGCGATCAGGTGCGCGGCCTCGTCGTCGGCCGTGCCGGGGTTGCCGAAGCGCTCCAGCGCGGTGGACCCGGGGACGATCATGCCGAGCATGGTGTCCGGCAGCCGTTCGACCTGGTCGTAGACGCCGATCACGGTGTACGGCAGGCCCTGGATGAAGATCGCGGGCTGGGTGTCCAGCCGGGTCACCCCGAGCCTGGCCGCCGCCGTCCGGCTCAGCAGCACCACCGGCAGGGCGGCCCGCTGCGCGTACGGGTCGAGGGTCACCCCGGCGGCCAGCGTCGGGTGCACCGCGGCGACGGCGCCGGGGGTGGCGGCGAACAGGGAGAGCCCCTGGACGCCCGGCCCGGTCTCGGGGGCGGCCGAGATCCGCAGGTCGTCCGAGGGGATCCGCCACCACAGGCCGGCCGCGGTGACGCCGTCGATCCGGCCGGCCCGGGCGTCGGCGTCGGCGGGGAAGCCGCTCGGCGGGTTGGCGCCGGGCGGGACGCCGTCCGTCACGGGGTGGTCGGTGACGGTCACCGTGGTCGCCCGCACCAGGTCGAACCCGGCGCCGATCTGCCCGGAGGCGGTGGCCGTCAGGCCGAGCACCGCGACGAACGCACCGATGCCGAGCACCGTGCCCAGCATGGTCAGCGCCGAGCGGCCGGGACGCTGCAGCACGCCCGCCAGGGCCTCGGCCGCCAGGTCGCGCGGCCCGAGCCGGGAGGGTGGCCCGACCGGCCCGGAGGCGGTCATCGGCCGGCCGCCGGCTCGGTCAGGCGGCCGTCCGCGATCCGGACCACCCGGCGGGCCCGGGCGGCCACCGCGGGGTCGTGGGTGATCATCACCAGGGTGTAGCCCTCGTCGTTGAGCCGCTCGAACCGCTCCAGCACGGCGCCTGCGCTCGCGGAGTCCAGGTTGCCGGTGGGTTCGTCGCAGAGCAGCAGGTCCGGCCGGTTGACCAGGGCGCGGGCGACGGCGACCCGCTGCCGCTCGCCGCCGGACAGCGTGGTGGGCAGCGCCTCCACCCGGTGGCCGAGGCCGACCAGGTGCAGCGCCTCCCGGGCGGCCGTCCGGCGCTGCTCCCGGGGGACGCGGTTGTAGACCTGGGCGAGCTGGACGTTCTCCTCGGCGGTGCGGTGCGGCAGGAGTTGGAAGGACTGGAAGACGAAGCCGATCCGGCGGCCGCGGAGGGCGGAGCGGTCCCGGTCGCGGAGGCTCCCGGTGTCGATGCCGTCCAGCTCGTACCGGCCGGTGGTCGGGGTGTCGAGCAGCCCCAGCAGGTGGAGCAGGGTGGACTTGCCCGAGCCGGACGGGCCGGTCACCGCCACGAACTCGCCGCGCCGCACGGACAGGTCGCAGGGGTGCAGTGCGGTGACCGGCGGCGGCCCGGCGAAGCTGCGGCCCACGCCCTCCAGTCGGATCACCTCGCTCACCGGCCGACCACCACCCGGTCGCCAGGCTGCAGCTGCGCGGCCTGCACGGGGGTGACGGCCACGTACCCGTCGGCGTTCACCCCGGTGGTCACCGGAACGGTGACCCGGCGGCCCGTGGAGCCGATCCGGGGGACCGCCGTCCGCCCGGTGGCGTCGGTGTACACGGCGGCGACCGGTACGCACAGCACCGGCTGGGCGGTGGCGCTGCGCCGGACGGTGATGCGGACGTTCTGGCCGCCGAGGGCGGCGGGCAGCGGCTCGGTGGGAGTGATCCTCAGCGGTACGTAGGCGGCCGCGGGCGGGGCGGCCGGCGCCGCCGGGGCGGCAGCTGCGGCGCCGGCGGACCCGCCGCCGGTGCCGGGACCGGCCGGGGCGGCGGCGCCGCCGATCGCGATCACCCGGCCCGCCGGCGGCGCGGTGGTCCGCGGGCCCAGCTCGGCGACCTCGCCCCGCACCACCGTGCCGGTGCTCTCCGAGAGGATCTCCACCGCCATGCCCGGGGTGATCCCGGGCGCCTGGCCGGGGGTGAGCTGGCCGGTGACGACCAGGTCGCCGCTGGTCAGCGAGAGCAGCGGACCTGCGACCGGGGCACCGACGGTCGCGTTCACGGCCGTCACGGCGGCCGGCAGCACGGGCAGGAAGACCACCTCCCCGGCGGGCACCACCGGCCCGTCGGCCGCCTGCGCCCGGGCCAGCGCCGCCCTGTCGTCGGACAGCCGCCGCTCGGCCTCGTCGAGCTGGGCGGCGAGGTCGGGCAGGACGCCCTGGTCGGCCGGGGCGGCGGAGGGCGCGCCCGACGGCGGGGCCGCGGCCGCCCCCTGCCGGGCCTTCAGGTCGTCGACCGTCCGCTGGTCCGCCTCCACGGCTCGCTTCGCGGCGTCCACGGCCTGCTCGGCGGCCGCGCCCGCGGTGGGTGCGGGGTGGCCGAGCTGCCGGTAGAAGTCGGTGACGGCCTGCGCGGTGCCCGGGCCGTACTCCCCCTCGGCGTCCGAGCCGCGCCCGTGGCCGAGGTCGGCCAGTGCGGCCTGCAGCTGGGCCACGTCGGACCCGTTGGCTCCCGGCTTGAGGTCCCGGTAGGCGGGCACCGCGCCCTTGAGGACGAACAGCGGCCGGCCGGAGACCTCCGCGAGCAGCTGGCCGTTGGCGACCGCGTCGCCCGCCTTCACCGCCAGCGCGGACACGTACAGCTGCGTGATCTCCGGGGAGGACGTGGCGGGGGTGACGTCGTAGCGGGTGGGCGGGTAGACCTGGCCGCGGGTGACGGTGGCACGCGTCAGCACCTTCGTCTCGGCCTCGGCGGTGAGCAGCGTGCCGGGCGGCGGCGCGGTGTCGGCCGCCCGCTCGGCGGGCGACTTGACGAGCCCGGCGGCGCCCAGGCCGCCGCAGGCGACCAGCGCGGCGGAGGCCGCGACCGCCAGCAGGGCGCGGCGGCGCCGCACCAGCCGCGAGCGGCCGGATCCGACCGCCTCGGCGGCGGTC
The DNA here is from genome assembly GCF_040702125.1 of Kitasatospora sp. NPDC085895. NCBI lineage: Bacteria > Bacillati > Actinomycetota > Actinomycetes > Kitasatosporales > Streptomycetaceae > Kitasatospora > Kitasatospora sp. NPDC085895. The sequence continues at coordinate 60,092 of NZ_JBFBJY010000036.1, forward strand.
TCCTCCTCCCCCTCGAATTCGCGCTCCGCATCCCGGATCAGATCGCCCACTGCCATGTCACCAGCCATCGCCGCTGCTCGTCGGAGGAATCCACGTGCGCCGGAGCGGGTGATTCCGAATTCCCCACCGCATCCGGATCGAGCCGCCTCAGCCTACCCGCGCGACCCGCTCCGCCATGCGATCCGCGACCCGTGAATTTCGTGCCGAACTGCCCGTACCCGCACGGAATTCGGCCGTTCGGGGCAGTTCCGCGAGCACATCACCGGCAAGATCGCATCCCGGGTTCGGCCGTCCGGTCCACCGGATCGCACGCACGGCGTCCACGAACCCTGAATACGGGCATTCGACGTGATTCCGATGGAATACCGCGGAAATGGGAGAACGGTTTTCAGGCCCTGCGGCGGTGCAGCACGAGATGGGTGGCGACGCCGAGCAGCAGCCCCCAGAACGCCGCACCGATGCCGAACAGCGTCATGCCCGAGGCGGTCGCCAGGAAGGTCACCACGGCGCCGTCCCGGCCCTGCTCGTCGGCGACCGCGCCGGCCAGGCTGCCCTGGAAGGAGGCGAGCAGCGCGACTCCGGCGATCACCGCGATCAGCACGTGCGGCAGCCCGGTGAACAGGCCGACCAGCACCCCGCCGAAGCTGCCCACCAGGAGGTAGAGGACGCCGGCGGACATCCCGGCGACGTAGCGCCGCCGCGGGTCGGGGTGGCTCTCCTCGCTGGTGCAGATCGCGGCGGTGATGGCGGCCAGGTTGACGCCCGGCGAGCCGAACGGCGCCAGCAGCACGGAGACCGCGCCGGTGGCCCCCACCAGCATCCGGTCGTCCGGCCGGTAGCCGGAGGCCCGCATGATGCCGAGGCCCGGGGCGTTCTGCGAGGCCAGCGCGACGATGGTGAGCGGCAGTGCCAGGCCGACGGTCGCGGACCAGGAGAAGGCCGGCACGGTGAGCACCGGCCGGGTCGGCCCGCCCGACCCGAAGTGCAGCGGCAGCCCGACGGTGGCCGCGGCGAGCGCCGCACCCGCCAGCAGCGCCAGCGGGACGGCGTACCGCGGCAGCCACCGCTTGGCGAGCAGGAAGGCGGCGAAGGTGCCGAGCACCAGGACGGGGGCGCTCCGCAGCTCGGTGAAGATCCCGGCGCCGAAGGTGAACAGGATGCCGGCCAGCATCGCGTTGACGATGCCGACCGGGATCGCGCGCACGAGCCGGCCGAACAGGCCGGTGGCGCCCAGCACGGCCACGGCGACCGAGGAGAGCAGGAAGGCGCCCACCGACTCCCGGTAGGGATGGGCGCCGAGGCTGCCGACCAGCAGGGCCGCGCCGGGGGTGGACCAGGCGGTGATCACCGGGGTCCGCGTCCACCAGCTGAGCAGCAGGCAGGTCAGGCCGCTGCCGATCGACACCGCCCAGATCCAGGAGGCGGTGTGCGCCGGGTCCAGGTGCCCGGCGGAGGCGGCGGCGAGCACCACCACCAGCGGCCCGGAGAAGGAGACGGCGATGCAGACCAGACCGGCCAGCAGGGCCGGCACCGAGACGTCGCGCCGCAGCGAGGGCCGGGGCTCGGGCAGGTCGGGGGCGCTGCGGGCGGCCTTCACCGCGGTCTGACGATCGGACATGGGAGCAGTATCGCCGAGGGACTCCGGGGCCCGGAAAGAATTTCCCGGAACCACCTGCAACCCCGGGGCGGATGCACGTCCATCAGAGTGAAGGCACGGAGAGCAGGACCGGCGGGCAACGGCCGGGGGGGCCGATGCACCGGACACCTTCACCCACACACCGTCAGCACATCGCCCTGGGGGGACCAGTCATGCGAGCGCCCGTCATCTACCGTTTTGTCCGAAACGCCGCCGTCACCACCGCCGTCACCACTGCCGTCGCGGTCGGCGTCGGGTCTGCCCGTGCTGACCGGCGGCACCGCTGCCTGGGCCTGCGACGACGAGCCGGCGCCCTCGGCCACCGCCTTCCCGTTCGCCTCCGGCGGGGTGCTGCTCGCCCTCGGCGGCGGGGTGCTGCTCGCCGTGAAGCGCCTCGCCCGCCGCTGACCGGCCCGGGAACGCCGCCGGCCCCGCCCCCACGAGGGGACGGGGCCGGCGGTGTTCACCGGGGATCAGGCCCAGGTGATGAGCCGCTTCGGGCGCTCCAGGATCGCGGCGATGTCCGCGAGGACCTTGGAGCCGAGTTCGCCGTCGACCAGGCGGTGGTCGAAGGAGAGCGCCAGCGTGGTGACCTGACGGGGCACCACCTTGCCCTTGTGCACCCAGGGCATCTCCCGGACCGCGCCGAAGGCGAGGATGGCGGCCTCGCCCGGGTTGAGGATCGGGGTGCCGGTGTCGACGCCGAAGACGCCGACGTTGGTGATGGTGATCGAGCCGCCCTGCATGTCCGCGGGCGAGGTCTTGCCCTCGCGCGCGGTGTCGACCAGCTCGCCGAGCGAGAGGGCCAGCTGGGTCAGCGTCTTGCCGCCGGCGTCCTTGATGTTCGGGACGATCAGGCCGCGCGGCGTGGCCGCGGCGATGCCGAGGTTGACCTGCCCCTTGATCACGATCTCCTGAGCGGCCTCGTCCCAGGCGGCGTTGATCTCCGGGTGCCGCTTCACCGCGGTGAGCAGCGCCTTGGCGACCAGCAGCAGCGGCGAGACGCGGACGTCCCGGCCGAGCTCGCCGGTCTCCTTGAGCTTGCGGACCAGCTTCATCGTGCGGGTCACGTCGATCTGGACGAACTCGGTGACGTGCGGCGCGGTGAAGGCCGAGGAGACCATGGCGGCCGCGGTGGCCTTGCGGACGCCCTTGATCGGCACCCGCACGTCGCCCGCACCGCTCGCCACGGGGGCGGCGGCCGGCGCGGCCTGCGGGGCCGGGACGGCTGCGGCGGCCGGGGCGGCCTCCGCGGGGGCCGGTGCGACGGCCGCGTGCACGTCCTCGCGGGTGATCACGCCGTCCGGGCCGGTCGGGACGACCGTGCGGAGGTCGACGCCGAGGTCCTTGGCCAGCTTGCGCACCGGGGGCTTGGCCAGCGGCCGTTCCCCCGCCTGCGCGGGCACTGGCACCGGGACGGCGACGGGTGCCGCCGGGGCGATCGGCGCCGCCGGGACGGGCGGTGTTTCACGTGAAACCGGAGCGGCGGCCGCCGGTACGGCGGTCCGGCGGGCCCGGCGCTGGGTGCCGCCGGTGCGCGGGCCGTAGCCGACCAGCACCTCGCGCCGCTCGGGCACCTCCTCCGCCTCGGCCGGGGCGGCCGGTGCGGGGGCGGCGGCGGCCGGCGCGGCCACCGCCGGGGCGGCACCCTCGACCGCCACCGCGATGATCGCGGTGCCGACGTCGACGGTGGAGCCCTCGGGGAAGAACAGCTGCTCGACGACACCGGTGAACGGGATCGGCAGCTCGACGGCGGCCTTGGCCGTCTCGACCTCGCAGACGACCTGGCCGTCGGTGACGGTGTCGCCCGGCTTGACGTACCAGGAGAGGATCTCGGCCTCGGTCAGCCCCTCGCCGACGTCGGGCATCTTGAACTCGCGGAGCGCGCGGACTTCGGTGGTCATGTTGCGTCGCTCCTCTCAGTACGCGAGCGCGCGGTCGACGGCGTCGAGCACACGGTCGAGGTCGGGCAGGAAGGACTCCTCGACCCGGGACGGCGGGTACGGCGCGTAGTAGCCGCCGACGCGCAGGACCGGCGCCTCCAGGTGGTAGAAGCACTTCTCGGTGAGCCGGGCGGCCAGCTCGGCGCCCATGCCCAGGAAGACCGGCGCCTCGTGGACGACGATGCCGCGGCCGGTGCGCTTGACCGACTCCTCGAGGGTGGCGAAGTCGACCGGGGTGAGCGAGCGGAGGTCGACGACCTCCAGGTTGCGGCCGTCCTCCTGGGCGGCCGCGGCGGCCTCCTGGCAGACCTTGACCATCGGGCCGTACGCGATCAGGGTCGCGTCGGTGCCCGGGCGGACGATCCGCGCGGAGTGCAGCGGCAGGTCGGAGCTGTCGCCGACCTCGCCCTTGTCCCAGTAGCGGCGCTTGGGCTCCAGGAAGATCACCGGGTCGTCCGAGGCGATCGCCTCGCGCAGCATCCAGTGCGCGTCGTGCGCGTTGGACGGGGTGACCACCTTGAGGCCCGCGGTGTGCGCGAAGTAGGCCTCGTGCGACTCGCTGTGGTGCTCGACGGCGCCGATGCCGCCGCCGTACGGCATGCGGACGGTGATCGGGAGCTTGACGTGCCCGAGCGAGCGGGCGTGCATCTTGGCGAGCTGGGAGACGATCTGGTCGAAGGCCGGGTAGACGAAGCCGTCGAACTGGATCTCCACCACCGGGCGGTAGCCGCGCAGCGCGAGGCCGATCGCGGTGCCCATGATGCCGGACTCGGCGAGCGGGCTGTCGATGACCCGGTCCTCGCCGAAGTCCTTCTGCAGGCCGTCGGTGATTCTGAAGACGCCGCCGAGCTTGCCGATGTCCTCTCCCATGAGGAGGGTCTTCGGGTCGTTCTCCAGCGACTTGCGGAGCGCGTCGTTGAGCGCCTTCGCGATGCTGAGTCGCTCTGCCATCAGTTCTGCTCCCCGCCCTCGAAGGAGGCCGCGTAGGCCACGTACTCGGCCCGCTCCTCGTCCACCAGCGCGTGCGGTTCCGCATAGACGTGGTCGAAGATCAGGGTGGGGTCCGGGTCGGGCATGGAGCGCACGCCCTCGCGGACCCGGAGGCCGAGCGCGTCGCTCTCGGCCTCGACGCCGGCGAAGAACGCGTCGTCGGCGAGGCCCTCCTTCTCCAGGTGGGCCTTGAGGCGGGTGATCGGGTCCTTGGCCTTCCAGGCCTCGGTCTCCTCGGAGCCCCGGTAACGGGTCGGGTCGTCGGAGGTGGTGTGGGCGCCCATGCGGTAGGTGAACGCCTCGACGAGCACGGGACCGTTGCCGGTGCGGGCGTGGTCGAGCGCCCAGCGGGTCACCGCGAGGCAGGCGAGCACGTCGTTGCCGTCCACCCGCACGCCCGGGAAGCCGAAGCCGGAGGCGCGGCGGTAGAGCGGGATGCGGGTCTGGTTGGTGGTCGGCTCGGAGATCGCCCACTGGTTGTTCTGGCAGAAGAAGACCACCGGCGAGTTGTAGACCGAGGCGAAGGTGAAGGCCTCGTTGACGTCGCCCTGGCTGGAGGCGCCGTCGCCGAAGTAGGCGATCACCGCGTCGTCCGCGCCGTCCTTGGTGATGCCCATCGCGTACCCGGTGGCGTGCAGGGTCTGCGCGCCGATCACGATGGTGTAGAGGTGGAAGTTCTTCTCGTTCGGGTCCCAGCCGCCGTGGTTCACGCCGCGGAACATGCCGAGCAGGTTCAGCGGGTCGACGTCGCGGCACCAGGCCACGCCGTGCTCGCGGTACGTCGGGAAGGCGTAGTCGCCGGGGCGCATCGCACGACCGGAGCCGACCTGCGCAGCCTCCTGGCCGAGCAGCGACGCCCACAGGCCCAGCTCGCCCTGGCGCTGCAGCGAGGTGGCCTCGGCGTCGAACCGCCGGACCAGCACCAGGTCGCGGTAGAGCGCGCGGAGCTCCTCGGGGCTGGTCACCAGGGGGAAGTCCGGGTGCTCGACCCGGTCGCCCTCCGGCGTGAGCAGCTGGACGAGCTCCGGCGCGGCGCCCGTGCCTGCGCGGAGGTTGTCAGGGACGCCGGGGGCGGCCTTCTTGCGCGCCCTCGCCGTGCTTTTGACGGTCACGTTCACTCCTCGGTCTGTCCGGCCGCCCGGGGTCGCCGGTGACCGGTCCGGTCACCTCCGGGCAAAGCGCGCTGGGTGTGCGCACCGGCTGCTCGGCAGGTGGTGATCCTTCTCCGACGGCGTCCCTCACGAGAACGTTACCCAGCGGCGCCCCTTGGCGCGCTTGCGCTAGGACGTCCTACTTGTTCCTGTCCGAGAACCGCCGGTGTGGTGCGGGTCTCGGCTCGGTGGCCGTCAGGACACCAGCGCACGGTATCCGGGCAAAGCTCTCCGCGTAAGGGGGTAACGGGCATCGATTCGGTGTCTCCCGTTCCCGGCTGTCCCCCGGGGAGCGGCCGGGAGCAGGGATTTCGACACGGTGGCGTGGAAGGATTCCCCCATGACAGGAAACGGACATATCAGGGTATTCCTCCTCGACGACCACGAAGTCGTGCGGCGCGGCGTGCACGACCTGCTGTCCACAGAGGCGGACATCGAGGTGGTCGGCGAGGCCGGAACGGCCGCCGAGGCGCTCGCCCGGATCCCGGCGGTCGAACCGGACGTGGCGGTGCTCGACGTCCGGCTGCCGGACGGCAACGGGGTGGAGGTCTGCCGGGAGGTCCGCTCCCGGGTGCCCGGGGTGCGCTGCCTGATGCTGACCTCGTTCTCGGACGACGAGGCGCTGTTCGACTCGATCATGGCGGGCGCCTCCGGGTACGTGCTGAAGGCGATCCGGGGCACCGACCTGATCACCGCCGTCCGGGACGTCGCGGCCGGCCGCTCGCTGCTCGACCCGGTGGCCACCAGCCGCGTCCTGGAGCGGCTGCGGGAGGGCGGCGGCAAGGAGGACGAGCGGCTCGCGCAGCTCACCCGGCAGGAACGCCGGATCCTCGACCTGATCGGCGAGGGGATGACCAATCGGCAGATCGGCAATGAACTCCACCTGGCCGAGAAGACGGTGAAGAACTACGTCTCCAGCCTGCTCGCCAAGATGGGCATGGAAAGGCGCACGCAGGCCGCCGCGTACGTGGCCCGGAACCTCCCTCCCGGTGCGAGATCAGAAGGTTGACGATCTGTCAACCACACCTTCACGACCTCATTACGCTCCTTCCGTGATTACCGGCCCGGCCTCCCCGCCCGATCTCCGCGGGGACGGCACCCCGTCCCTCCTCCTTCCCTCCGCCCGCCGCGCCCGGCCGCACCGGCCCGCCGCCGCACCGGCCCGCCCCGACCTCTCCGCCCCGCCCGTGGGGACCCTGAGCCCGCCCGTCGCGCACGCCGCCCTGACGGGCGTCCTGCGCCGCTTCGGCACCGCGCCCGCGGTGTCCGTCCGGCCGGTGGCCGAGGGCCTGCTGAACCGCGGCTACCGGGTCACCACCACCGAGGGCCGCTACTTCCTCAAGTGCTACGTCGACCGGGCCACCGCCTCCCGCACCGCGATCACCGCCCAGCACCGGGCCACCACGGCCCTGCACGCCCGCGGCCTGCCGGTGGCCCGCCCGCTGCCCGCCACCGACGGGGACACCGTCGTCGCCCACCGCGGACGGCTGTTCGGCCTCTACCCCTGGGTGGAGGGCGAGCACCGGCACGGCACGGCGCTCGACCCGTCGCAGTGCACGGACCTCGGCGCGCTGCTCGGCCGGCTGCACGGCGCCCTGGCTCAGGTCTGCGCGCCGGTGCGCCAGCCCGCCGGGCGGCTGACCGCCGATCCGGAGGAGACCGGGCGCCTGGTCGACGACCTGCGCAGGCTCGCCGGGCACCACCACCCGGCCACGCCCTTCGACGCACTGGCCGAGGAGCACCTCGCGGAGCGGCTCGACCTGCTCGACGCCCACCGCGGCCGACGGCCGGCCCCGGCCGACGCCCCGCCCACCGGCTGGACGCACGGCGACTTCCACGGGCTCAACCTGCTGTACGGCGGCGGGGCGGTCACCGCCGTCCTGGACTGGGACAAGCTCGGGCTGCACCCGACCGCCGAGGAGGCCGTCCGGGCCGCCACCCTGCTCTTCAACGACGGCCGGACCGGCGTACTGGACCTCTGCCGGGTGCGCGCCTACAGCAGGGCCTACCGGGCCGGGGCGGCGGCCGGCCCGGGCGAGCTGGCCGCCGCCGTCCACCGGGTCTGGTGGGAGCGGCTGAACGACCTGTGGATGCTGCAGTGGCACTACCAGCGCGGCGACCACCGGGCCGACCCGCTCTTCCCCGCGGCCGCCGGCCAGCTGCGCTGGTGGTGCCAGGAGTACGAGCAGGTCCTGGACGCCTTCACCAACTGACCGGACGCCCCGTCAGTTGGTGAGCGCGGCGGGGCCGGTCGACCCCCCGCCGCCCGGGGTCGGGGTCGGCGGGGCCGAGGTCGGCTGCTCGGTCGGGGTCGGGGTGGACTTGGTCTCGGTCGGGGTCGGCGACGGCGACGGCGTGTCGGTCGGCGAGGCCGAACCCGTCGGGCTCGGGCTGCCGGTCGGCGAGTGCGAGCCGAAGGTCGGCTCGGTCGGCCGGGTCGTGCCGGTCTGCGAGTGCGTCGACGGGGCCGAGGTCGGCTGCTCGGTCGGCTGACCGGTGTCCGCGGGAGCGGTGGTCTGGGTCTGCTGCTGGGTCGGCGTGTTGCCGCCGCCCCCGCCGCCGCCCCCGCCACCGCTGAGGGCCAGCCCGATCCCGACGCCGGCCGCGACCAGCACGGCCAGGACGCCCAGCACCCAGCCCCACGGGCTGCGCCGGTCCTCCGGCTCGTAGCCGTCGTGACCGCCGCCCCCGCCGTAGCCGGTGTCGCCGTCGTAGCCCTGCCCGCCGCCGGTCGGCCGGTAGGGCCGGGACGGCGTCTGGTAGGGCGAGGTGACCTGGAACGGCAGCGCGGCCGTCGGGTCCGCCGGGTCGGTGCGGCCGATCGGCTCGGTGACGGCGGTGCCGCCGTTGGGCGTCCCCTCCGGTCCGGGCCGGCCGTTGCCGTTGCCGCCCTGGACGGAGGCGGCCAGCCCGGCCGCGGCGGCCGCCGCGGCAGCGGCACCGGCCGCGTAGCCGACGCCCTGGGCGCCGTGCATGGTGCGCAGGGCGTGCTGGACGTGGGCCCGGAACTCGTCGGCGGTCTGGTAGCGGTCGTCCGGGTTCTTGGCCAGCGAGCGCAGCACCAGGTCGTCCAGCTCGGCCGGCACCCGGCCGTTGGTCCGGGACGGCGGCACCGGGTTGTCCTGGACGTGCTGGTAGACCACCGACAGCGGGGTCTCGCCGGTGAACGGCGGGCGCAGCGCCAGCAGCTCGTAGAGCATGCAGCCGGCCGCGTACAGGTCGGAGCGGTGGTCGACCGGCCGGCCGAGGGCCTGCTCGGGCGAGAGGTACTGCGGGGTGCCCATCACCATGCCGGTCTGGGTCATGGTGGTGGCCGCGCCGGTCAGGGCGCGGGCGATGCCGAAGTCCATCACCTTGACCGCGCCGCTGCTGGTGATGATCACGTTGGCGGGCTTGATGTCACGGTGCACGATGCCGTGCTTGTGGCTGTAGGCGAGCGCTTCCAGCACCCCGGCGATGATGATCAGCGCCTGGTCGACGGGCGGCGCCTCCTCGTCCACCAGGAGTTCGCGGACCGTCCGGCCCTCGACCAGCTCCATCACGATGTACGGGGTGGAGTCGCCGTCCAGCACCTCCTCGCCGGTGTCGTACACCGCCACGATCGAGTGGTGGTTGAGCGCGGCGACGGCGTGCGCCTCGCGCGTGAAGCGGAGCCGGGCGATGTCGTCCTCGGCGAGGTCCGCGCGCAGCAGCTTGACGGCGACGGTCCGGCCGAGCCGGACGTCCTGCGCGGAGAACACCTCCGCCATGCCGCCGCGGCCGAGCCGGCCGGTGATGCGGTACCTGCCGTCGCCGACCGTGCCGAGCACGGCCTTGGTGCCGCGGCCCGGGGTCTGTCCGAGCGGCGGGCCCGACACGACCTTCGTCTCGGCGGTCTCCGGCTCCCGTCCCGTCGTCTCCTCGGTGGAGGCCTGGACGTCCGCGTCCTCGCCGTCGCCCGGCCGATCGGTCTGTGCCATTGCTCCTCGCCCCGGGCGGCCGCTCGGCGCGCAGTCGCCCTGTCGGTTACGTCCTGTGAAACGCTACCGCTTCGACGCGGTCACCGTGGAACCCGCGGCCGGGGCCGCGCCCGCAGGGCCTACTCCGCGCCGTCCTGCGGCAGCTCCAGCACCACCGAGGCGGTGGCCCCCAGGGACGAGCTGCCGTAGCTGCTGCCCTTGTTCTTCTCGCCCTGGGCGGCCGCGATCAGCACGATGATCACCGCGAGCACGATCACGCCGAAGATCACACCGACCACGACCAGCGCCGTCGAACAGCCGGCGTTGCTGTTGCCCGGCTGCGGCTTCGCCACGAACGGGCCCGGCTGGGCCGGCATCGGCCCGGTCGGGTGCGCCTGCTGCGGGAAGGGCCGCGGGGTCTGGTACGGCTGCGGGGCCTGCGGGAACGGCTGAGGGGTGTGCGCCTGCGGGAAGGGCTGCGGCGTGTGCGGGGCCTGCGGGAACGGCTGCGGGGTGTGCGGCGCCTGCACCTGCGGGTACGGCGGCGGGGTGCTGGCCTGCGGCTGGTACGGCTGCTGGACCTGCGGGGCGGGCGTGCGGATGTCGCCGGAGACCTGCGGGAAGTTGGTCAGCGACGGCGCGGCGTGCACCGAACGCGGGCCCTCGCTGATCACCAGCGGCGTGGAGGCCTGCAGCGGCGAGCTGCCGGACTGCGCGGTGGACTCGACCCGCTCGACCTCCTCGCGCATCGCCTCCGCGGTCGGGAAGCGGTGCGCCGGGTCCTTGCGCAGCGCGCGCTCGACCAGGGCGTCGACCGCGGGCGTGACCGCCCGGTTGATCGTCGACGGCGCCGGCGGCGGCTCCTGGACGTGCTTGTACGCGATGGAGAAGGCCGAGTCGCCGTCGAACGGCAGGCCGCCGGTCAGCAGCTCGAAGAGCATGCAGCCGACCGAGTACAGGTCGGAGCGGGCGTCGACGCTCTTGCCGAGCGCCTGCTCGGGCGACAGGTACTGCGGGGTGCCGACCACCATGCCGGTCTGCGTCATGGAGGTGACGCCGGACTGCAGCGCGCGGGCGATGCCGAAGTCCATCACCTTGACGATGCCCTTGGTGTTGACCATGACGTTGCCCGGCTTGATGTCCCGGTGCACCAGGCCCTGGTCGTGCGAGGCCTCCAGCGCGGAGAGCACCGCGGCGGTGATCTTCAGCGCCTGGGCGGTCGGCATCGCGCCGTGCTGCGCGATCGCGTCGTTCAGCACGTCGCGCAGGGCCTGGCCCTCGACGTACTCCATGACGATGTACGGGGTGGCGGCGCCGTCCGCGGCGACGTCCTCGCCGCTGTCGTAGACCTGGACGATGTTGGTGTGCTGGAGGCGCGCGACGGCCTGCGCCTCGCGGCGGAAGCGCTCCTTGAACGAGGCCTCCCGGCCCAGCTCGGTGTGCAGGGTCTTCACCGCGACCTGGCGGTCCAGCACCGTGTCGTACGCCAGGTGCACGGAGGCCATGCCGCCCTGCCCGAGCAGGCGCTGCAGCACGTACCGACCGTTGCCCAGGGCGTGGCCCTCGACCGTGGTGCCGTCCTCGCTCATGTCCCCCTGCTTCCACGTCTCGTCCGGGCGTGCCCGGTGCGCGGGCCCGCGCTGCCGCAGGCCCCCGCCGACGGCGCGGCGGCCGACGGCAGGGGCCCAGGGTATCGGCTCTCGCCGACGTGATCGGGTGCAGGGGCGCAGCTGTGTCCGGCCTGCAACGCGGTTGCCGAACAGCTGCGACACGCGACCGCTAGAGGTACGGGCCCGAACGGATGCCGCGGCCCGGGCCGACCTCCTCCTCACCCGGCTCGGCGCCGTGCAGGCCGGGCGGCAGGGCGCGCCGCATCTGCTCCAACTGCGCCCGGGCCGCCATCTGCTGGGCGAACAGCGCGGTCTGGATGCCGTGGAAGAGCCCCTCCAGCCAGCCGACGAGCTGCGCCTGGGCGATCCGCAGTTCGGCCTCGGTGGGGATGCTGTCCTCGGTGAAGGGCAGCGACAGCCGCTCCAACTCCTCGACCAGCTCGGGGGCGAGGCCGAGTTCGAGCTCCTTGATGGAGCTGGCGTGGATGTCCTTGAGTCTGGCCCGGCTGGCCTCGTCGAGGGGAGCCGCCCGGACCTCCTCCAGCAGCTGCTTGATCATGCTGCCGATCCGCATCACCTTGGCCGGCTGCTCGACCATCTCGGTCACCGGCAGTTCGCGCGGCTCCCCCTGGTCGTCGGCCCGGCCGAAACCGCCCGGGACGGCGCCGACCGGCATCCCGTCCGGGCCCACGATCAGGACCTTCGGCGCGTCGTCCGGCTGCCCGCCCGACGCCTCGACGGCCTGCTGCAACGAGCGCTCGTTCATCGGGTTCGTCATGAAGGGCATTCTCCCTCACCGGGGTTCGGTGCGGGGAGTGCCTGCGGATCTTGTAGGGCCGGTCCGGCGGCCGACGGCGGCCCGGTCAGCCGCGGCGCAGCTTCACGCCGACCAGGCCCAGTCCCAGGCCGATCAGCGTCAGCCCGGCGCCGAGCGGCAGCTGACGGGTGGCCGGGTCGGACCAGCGCAGCGGGGCGGCCAGGTCGGCGGCGGCCTGCGGGACGGGCGCGGCGGCGGTGACGGAGGGCTGCCCGTCGGCCAGGTCCGCGGAGGCGTCCGGGGTGGCGGGCCGGGCGGCCGTGGTCGGCGCGCTCGGGGTGCGGGGGGTGCGGACGGGGTGCCCGAGGACGGCGGCGGGCTGGGTGCGGCCGTGCGGGCCGCGGGCGGGGGCGGCGGCCGCCGGGCTCGCGGCGGCCTGCCCGGTGGCGGCCCCGTCGGCCGCGCCGCTGTCGCTGCCGTCGGCACAGTCGTCCTCGTCCTCCTCCTCGGCGGCCTGGGCGGTCTCCTGGCCGTGGGTGGCCGGAGAACCCTGGGCCGGGCCCGGCTGGCTTCCGGTGTGGCCGTCGGCCGCGGGGCCGCCCGGGTCAGTGGAGGTGCCCGCAGTGGATCCGGCCGCCCCGGCCGTCGCGGCGGGGGCGGCCGGCGCGGTCGGTTCGGGCACGGACGCCGGCGAGTGCGCCGGCGGCCTGACGGGGAGTCCGGACATGCCGGAACCCCCCTGGGACGAGGGCGGCGCGGCTGCGGGCGCCGTCACCTCCGGCAGGGCGGAGACGGCCTGCCGGACGGCCTGCTGGACGGCCGCCTCGACCTGGCCGGCCGCCGCGGAGGCCTCGGTGTCGTCGGCCGCGGCGGGCAGGGCGAGCAGGACCGGAAGGACGAGGCCCGCACCGACGAACGCCGCCCGGCGGCAGCCGGTGGGGAGCGCGGAGGAGAGAGCACGGAACGCGTACGGAAGTGCAGCCACGGCGGGAAGTCCTTCCGACGGGCGGCCGCGGCGGGACGCGGTCGGCGGCGGGACAGCTCCGGACCAGCCTCACACATTCCGACAAAACGGGCATTTCGTACGCTCACTCCCCGTGTCCGCCCTGACCGGTGACACGGTCAGCGCAGCCGGAGCACCACCTTGCCCACGTGCTCGCTCCGCTCGACCGAGCGGTGGGCGGCGGCGGCCTCCTCGACGGGCAGCACCCGGTCCACCACCGGCCGCACCACCCCGGACTCCACCAGCGGCCACACGTGCTCGCGGACGGCGGCGACGATGGCCGCCTTCTCCGCGACCGGCCGGCCGCGGAGGTTGGTCGCCGCGACCGCCGCCCGCTTGCGCAGCAGGGTGTTCAGGTCGAGCTCCGCCTTGACCCCGCCCTGCAGGCCGATGATCACCAGCCGCCCGTTCACGGCCAGCGCGTCCACGTTCCGCTGCAGGTACTTGGCGCCCATGATGTCGAGGATCACGTCCGCCCCCGCCCCGCCGGTGAACTCCCGGACGGCCGCCGTGAAGTCCTCCTCCCGGTAGTCGATGCCGAGGTCGGCGCCCAGCTCCGCGCAGCGCGCCAGCTTCTCCGCGCTGCCCGCGGTGACCGCCACCCGGGCACCCACGGCCTTGGCCAGCTGGATCGCCATGGTGCCGATGCCGCTCGCCCCGCCGTGCACCAGCACGGTCTCGCCCGGGCGCAGGTGGGCCACCATGAAGACGTTCGACCAGACCGTGCAGGCGACCTCCGGCAGCGCCGCCGCCTCCGTGGCGGACAGCCCCTTCGGCACCGGCAGCAGCTGCCCCACCGGCACCGCGACCCGCTCCGCGTAGCCGCCGCCGGTGAGCAGCGCACAGACCTCGTCGCCGACCGCCCAGCCGGCCACGCCCGCGCCCAGCGCGGCGATCCGGCCGGCGCACTCCAGGCCCGGGTACCGGGAGGACCCGGGCGGCGGGTCGTAGAAGCCCTGCCGCTGCAGCAGGTCCGCGCGGTTGACGGCGGTGGCGGCGACCTCGATCAGGACCTCGCCCTCGGCGGGCTCCGGATCGGGCACCTCGGCCCAGGTCAGCACCTCGGGTCCGCCCGGCTGGGGAATGGTGATGGCTCGCATGGCCGCCACGCTAGCCGCGGCGCCGGCACCGCCCGCGGTCGGCCCGCCGACCGCGCCCGTCCTCAGCCGAGGTCGACGCCCCGCCGGACGGTGATGATCCGGTCGGTGAGCTGCAGCACCGCGGCCTCCGGGTCGGTGAAGTTCAGCAGCCGGCGGCCGCGGACGACCGACACCACCAGGTCCGCGCACTCCCGCGGGGAGCGGCCCGCCTCGGCCCTGGTCACCGGCCGCTCGACGAGGTCCAGCCCGGAGCCGACCGTCAGCAGGTCCTCCATGACGGCACCGGCGTGCGGGCTGAGGATCGACATGCCGAGCAGCCGGCCCGCCGAACTGGAGCTGGTGACCACCACGTCCGCACCGCTCTGCCGCAGCAGCGGCGCGTTCTCGTCCTCCCGCACGGCCGCCACCAGCACCGCCGCGGGGTTGAGCTGACGCGCGGTCAGCGCCACCAGGACGGCGGTGTCGTCCCGGGCCGGGGCGATCACCACCTTCTCGGCGCGCGGCAGTTCGGCCCGCATCAGGGTGTCCGAGCGGGTCGCGTCCCCCAGCACCGCGGTCAGGCCGTCCCGGCCCGCCTGGTCGATCGCCTTGCGCTGCGGGTCGACGACCACGATCGACTCCTTGCGCAGCCCCTGGCCCAGCAGCGCGGTGACCGCGCTTCGGCCCTTGGTGCCGTAGCCGACGACGACGGTGTGCTCCCGCACCGGACCTCCAGCGGCTGCCGACCGAGGACGGCACCGACCGGGGCCGCCGCAGGCGACGATACCGCCGCCGCGGCCGCACCGGCCGGACCCGTCGGCCACCCCGTGACCGGCACCTTCCCTCCACGTCCCTGCACCGGACCGCCCCCGCGCGGCGGTGGCCCGGCGCGGCGGCGGCCCGCCATGCTGGTGCCCGTGACCCAAGGCACCCAGTCCCCCGGCCCCGACGGCAGACTCTCCCGGCTGCGCGGCTCCCGCGCATCCCGCGTCCGCGAGACCGAGGTGGCCGGCGGCCGGGTCTTCCTGCCGACCAGGACTCCCCCGCCGCCGTTCCGCCAGGTCTCCCGGCGGCTGCTGCTGGCGCTCGCCGTCCTGCTCGCCACCACGCTGATCGTCTGGCTGGACCGGGACGGGTACCACGACAACGCGGGCGGCCCGCTGGACCTGCTGGACGCCGCGTACTACGCCACGGTCACCCTCTCCACCACCGGCTACGGCGACATCACCCCGGTCAGTGACGCCGCCCGGCTGACCAACATCTTCGTGATCACCCCGCTGCGCGTGCTGTTCCTGATCATCCTGGTCGGCACCACCCTGGAGGTGCTCACCGAACGCACCCGCCAGCAGTGGCGGATCGGGCGCTGGCGCTCCACCGTCCGGGACCACACGGTGGTGATCGGGTACGGCACCAAGGGCCGCAGCGCGGTCGGCGCGCTGCTCGGCCAGGGCATCGACCGCGGCTCGATCGTGGTCGTCGACCCGCAGCCGCGCACGGTCGAGCAGGCCACCCTGGACGGGCTGGTCGGCGTGGTCGGCGACGCCACCCGCACCGACACCCTGCTGCGCGCCGAAGTGCCCCGGGCCGCGCGGGTGGTGGTGGCTCCCGAGCGGGACGACACCGCGGTGCTGATCACCCTGACCGCCCGCCAGCTCAACCGGGCCGCCACCGTGGTGGCGGCCGTGCGGGAGGACGAGAACGCGCCGCTGCTGCGGCAGAGCGGTGCGGACGTGGTGGTCACCAGCTCCAGTTCGGCGGGCCGGCTGCTCGGCATGTCGATCCTCAGCCCGCACGCCGGCGCCGTCATGGAGGACCTGCTCACCCACGGCACCGGGCTGGACGTCACCGAACGGCCCGTGACCGCCGAGGAGGCGGGCCGCTCCCCGCGGGAGAGCGCCGACCTCGTGCTGGCGGTCGTCCGCGGCCGCCGGCTGCTGAACTTCACCGACCCGGAGGCCGCGGTGCTGCAGCTCACCGACCGGCTGATCGTCATCCGGGACGCCCGCAGCCACGCCTGACGCCGCACCGGCCGCGGATCACGGCAGGTCCAGCACCTCCGCCCGGCCGCCCGCCGGGAGGCCGCCGGGCGGCACCACGGCCACCGCCTCGGCGAGCGCCAGGCCGCGCAGCATGGCCGGTCCGTCGAAGCGCAGCGGCACCAGCCCGTCGGCGGTCCGCACCACCGGCACCAGCCGGGTGTCCTCCGGGTGGCCCGGCAGGTCGGCCGCCGCGCTCTCGGCGCGGGTCGGCGGCTCGGCCCGGCCGGCCAGCGCGTCCAGCAGCGGCAGGGCCAGGGTCAGCGCGCCCGCGGCCGCGGCCAGCGGGTTGCCGGGCAGGCCGACCAGATGCCGTCCGCCGGGCAGCGCGGCGAGCAGCATCGGGTGCCCCGGCCGGACGGCGACGCCGTCGACCAGCAGCCGGGCACCGGCCTCGGCCAGCGCGGCGTGCAGGAAGTCGGCCGGGCCGGCCGCCGTACCGCCGGTGGTCACCACGACGTCGGCGGGCGAGTGCCGCAGCGCCTCCCGCAGCAGGTCCCGGTCGTCGCCGATCCGGCGCACCCCGGCCGGCTCGGCACCGGCCGCGGCGAGCCAGGGCGGCAGCAGCGGACCGAGCGCGTCCCGGACGAGACCCGGGCCGGGCACCCCGGAGTCGAGCAGCTCGTCGCCGAGCAGCAGCAGTTCGACGGTCGGCCGGCGGCGCACCGCGAGGACGTCGTGGCCGGCCGCGGCGGCCAGGCCGAGCACCGGCGCGGTGACCCGGGTGCCGGCGGGCAGCAGGGTCTCGCCGCGGCGGCACTCCTGGCCGCGCGGGCGGACGTCCTGGCCGGGCCCGACCTCGCCGTGCAGCAGCCCCCGGACCGTCCGACCGTGCTCGCGGCGGAGCACACCGGTGGCGCCGGGCGGCAGCTGCGCACCGGTGGCGATCTCGACGGCCGTGCCGTCGGCCAGCGGGGCGGGTGCGGCGCCGGCGAGCAGCCGCCCGGCGGACCGCCAGGGGCCGGGACCGGCGACGGCCCAGCCGTCCATGGCGGAGGTGTCGAAGCCGGGCAGGTCGGTGACGGCCGCGAGCGGCTCGGCCAGGGTGCGGCCGAGCGCGGCGCCGAGCGGGACCCGCTCGACGGGCAGCGGCGCGGCGGCGGCCTGCCGGGCCGTCCGCCGGGCCTGGGGCCAGGGGCGGTCGTGCACCGGCGGCCCGGTGCGCGGGTGGTCCACGTCGGCGAGGGCGCCGGTCACGCCTGCTCCGGCGGGTGCTGCGCGGCCCACCGTTCGGCGAGGGCGGCGGTGCGGGCGGTCGCCGCCGCGACCTCCTCCGCCCCGCCGCCGCGGGCGGCCGCCGCGTACCCCACCAGGAAGGCGGTCAGCGGTGCGGCCGGCCGGGCGACCCCGTGCGCGACCACCCGGGCGAGGTCCAGCAGCCCCGGCACGTCGACCTCGAAGTCGATCCCCAGCTCGGCGCCGACCTCGGCGATCCAGTCATCCAGCGTGCGCTCCATGGCCCCATGCTGCCCGATCCCGGTGTCCGCGGTGGTGCCGCGGTCGTGTGCGGCGCGGGTCGGTCCGCTCACCGGCCGTCGGGGCGGGCGGTGAGGATCACCGTCCGGCGCGCCCGCGCAGCTCCCGGTCGCGGGCCCGGGCGAGTTCCTCCCAGGTGTCGCAGTCGAGGGCGACGGCCTCGGCGTCGGCCAGCCGGACGGTGTGCAGCGGCCCGGTGAGCCGGCGCAGCGGGCGGCCGTCCGGGCTGCCGAGGGCGGCGAGCGAGGCACGCAGCGCGGCCGTGCGGTAGGCGCCGGCGAGCGGCTGGTCCCGGCCGTCCGCGTCGACCAGGACGGCGGCCTCCGCCCCGGCGTCGTCGAGGGCGGCGAGCAGCCGGTGCACGGTGCGGGCGTCCAGGAAGGGCAGGTCGGCGGCGAGCAGCAGCACCCGGTCGGCGGTCACCGCGGCGAGGCCGGCGGCGACGGCGGCGACCGGTCCGCCACCGGGCGGCTCCTCGCGGGTCCAGTGCACGGTGCGGGCGACGGTGCGGACGGGGCCGACCACCACGGTGGTGCGGGCGTCCGCGCAGGCCGCCAGCACCCGGTCGAGCAGGGTCCGGCCGCCCACGTCCAGCCCGGGCTTGTCGGCGCCGCCGAGCCGGCTCGCGGCCCCGCCGGCCGGCACGATCACGTCGAAGGCCGTCATGCCGCCAGTATCCGCCGCCCGGCGGCCCGTCCGGGAGGGCCGGGTGAGCAGGGGCGGCCGGGGCGGCCGGGGCGGCCTGAGGGGTTCAGTCCTCCTCGACGATCTCCGCGTCGACGATCTCGGCGTCCTCGGCCGGCGTGGTGTTGGCGGCCGCGCCGAGGTCGAGGATGACGGGCAGGGTGAGCGCGCCGTACCGCTCGTTCATCGCGGCGGCCAGGGCCTCCGGGTCGTGCGGGTGGGCGGCCAGGGCACGGTCGAAGTCCTGCAGGTACTCGCCGGTGAAGGCGATCACCCGCAGCGCGTCGTCGTCGGTGCCGGGCGCCCGGTGGCCGGCGACCACCCGCTCCGCGCCGAGGTCGGCGATCCGGGCCAGGTTGTGCGCCCAGTCGATCCGGCGGTGGGCGTCGGTGTCGGCCGTCCATACGTGGGTGCCGTTGTAGACGAAGTCGCCGGCGAGCACGGTGCGGATGCTCGGGACGTGCACCACGGTGGAGCCTTCGCAGTCGCCCTGGCCGAGCGCGAGCACCCGGATCGGCTGGCCGTCGATCATCAGCGGCTGCGGCAGCAGCGGCGCGGGCAGCAGCGGCTGGTCGGGGATGTCGTCGCCGTAGACGGGCTTCCACTCGGCGACCTTGGCGGCGGCGGTGCGGGCGATCCCCTCGACCACCGGCGGCGCGGCCAGCAGCTGGGCCTCGGGGAAGAGTCGCAGCACCTCCTCGGCACCGAAGTAGTGGTCGGGGTGGCGGTGGGTGACCACGATGGCGAGCAGCCGGCGGCCCTTGCCGGCGATCCACTCGGCGAGCTCGCGGCCGGCGCTGCGGGTGAGCTGGGCGTCGACCAGGATCGCGGTGCCCTGGCCCATGATCAGCACGGAGGTCGCGAAGAAGGCGCTCTCCGGGCCGGTGAAGACGTCGATCTCCAGCGGCGGGTGGCCCGGCCCGGGGGCCGCGCGGTGGGGTCCGGCGGTCTCGTCGGGCGGGTTGGGCGTCACGTCGGCTCCCTGGTCGGCGGGGCGACCCGGCGGGCCGCTCGTTCGTACCAGCTTGGTCGGTGGGGGTGCCGATCGCCGGTAAGGCGCGCCCGGGCGGGTGGAGCGGAGGCCGCCCGGGCGCGGGGGCCTCAGGCCGCGACGCGGCTGCCGACGGCCTCGGCACGGGCCGCGGCGTCCACCAGCGCCTGCGCCTTGGAGGCGTCCGCCTGCTCGGCGAAGCCGGCCAGCGCCGGGTTGACCCGGGCCAGGGTGAACTCGGGCACCACGAAGTCGACCTCCAGGCCGAGCATGCCGGTCAGCACCTTCTCCAGGTAGGTGGTGACGAACTCGAAGCTCTCCCGCGGGGTGCCCGGGCCGTACGCGCCGCCGCGGGAGGCGACCACGGTGACCGGGGTGCCGGCGGCGGAGGGCTGCTCGCCCGCGCTGCGGCCGATCACGATCACCTGGTCGAGCCAGGCCTTGAGGGCGGACGGGATCGTGAAGTTGTACATCGGGGTGCCGATGACGACGGCGTCCGCCTGCTCCAGCTCGGTGACCAGCTGCTCGCGCAGGGCCCAGGCCGCCTGCTGCTCCGGGCTGCGGTGCTCGGCCGGGGCGAAGGCGGAGGTGATGCCGGCGGCGTCCAGGTGCGGCACGGGCTCGGCGGCCAGGTCGCGGTAGATCACGGTGCCGCCCGGGTTGGCGGCCTCCCAGGCCTCCCGGTACGCCGCGGAGACCTCGCGGGAGACGGAGCCCTCGGAGAGCGCGGACGAGTCGATGTGCAGCAGCGTGGGCATGGCGATGCCTCCATTTCAGAAGTTACTGCAGCGCAGTGCGCTGCTTCAATAACAGTAGCAGCTTACTTTTCTATAGTCACTTGCCGAGAGGCAGTACCCTGGACGGCATGGCGCAGGAAACAGCACCGGCACACGCTGCCTGTACGGGGGCGGACGCCGCCATCACCCGGGTCTTCGCCCTGCTCGGCAAGCGCTGGACGGGACTGGTGGTCGCCGTGCTCAGCCACGGTCCCGGCCACTTCTCCGAGCTGCGCCGCGCCATCCCCGGCATCAGCGAGCGGATGCTCTCCGACCGGCTCACCGAGCTCGGCGAGGCCGGCCTGGTCCTCCGCGAGGTCGACGAGGGCCCGCCGCTGCGGGTCCGCTACCGGCTCACCGAATCCGGCGCCGCGCTCGGCCCCGCCCTCACCGAGCTGCGCGCCTGGGCGGAGCGCTACCTGCCCCCGCTGCCGCCGGGCGGCTGCGGGTAGCGGCCCCGGGAACGACGGAGCGCCCCGCCGCGGACCGCCGAGCAACTGCTCGGCACCGCGACGGGGCGCTCGTGTCGATCCGGGGGGTTACTTCCCGCCCTTGCCGGTGATCTTGTCGATGCGGGAGCCGATGCCCCAGGTGGTGACGCGCCAGAGGGCTTCGACGACGATGTTGCGGCTCATCTTGGAGTTGCCGT